>DASUPH010000503.1:0-14092 GCA_036276275.1 Candidatus Limnocylindrales bacterium | reverse complement strand
GTCTCCCGTTCAACGGGCGACGGCTAACCGTCGCGACTGTGTTCACGGGGACGACGCGGCGCGCGCAGCCCGATCGACTGCGACAGCGGCCTGCGTCGGTCCCGCCCCTTCCACCGACGCTGGGATTGGAAGGGGCGGATCAGCCGTTCTGCTTGGAGATGGTGGCGAACCAGGCGTCACGCGGACGCCGGCCGAGCGGGCGGGTCATGGCACCGACAGGGTACCGCGCGGTGGAAGGCGCCATCTCGTCACGAACCGGACGCGGCCTCCGCCCAGGGCATCAGCGGCGGCTGGACGACGCTCGACGAGATCTCGATCCGCCGGCCGCCATCCTGCATCGACGCCGCCGCTGCGTCGAGGATCTCGACGACGTGGGC
Source organism: Candidatus Limnocylindrales bacterium (assembly GCA_036276275.1). Taxonomy (GTDB): domain Bacteria; phylum Chloroflexota; class Limnocylindria; order Limnocylindrales; family CSP1-4; genus CF-46. Next base: position 13,715 of record DASUPH010000503.1, on the reverse strand, counting down.
CGCCTGTTCGGCGCTCGCCCGGTGAAGGCGACCGTCGGCGATCGCTCCGGCCATCTCGGCGACGCCGCGCGCCCAGGCGGTCCCGCGGAATGCCGGCCGGACATGGGCCACCGGCTCGTAGGTCGCGCCGTACGCGCCGAGCTCGACCGTGGCATCGAAGTCCTGGAAGCTGCCGAGCGCCAGCGACGCGTCATCGCCGTGGAACTCGACACTTCCGGTCTGCTTCGCCGGCCGGCCCACGTAGAAGCTCGCGGTGAGACGCAGGACGGCGCCGCCGTCGAGCTCGACCGCCGCGACGATCAGGTCCGGGCTGCCGATCCGGAACGGCGTTCCGTCGATCGTCACCCGATCCGGCCTCAGCTCCCAGCCCCACGCCCGGACGGCCCGCGCCGAGCCGATCATCGTCGTGACGAGCGTCAGCGGGTAGACGCCGACGTCGACGAGGACGCCCACCTCGAAGAACGGCGCCGGCGCCGGGTGCCAGGTCTCGATCCGGCCCCAGTTGACCTCGGCGTAGATGGCCCGGACGGTCCCGAGCCGGCCGCTCCGGATCAGCGCAGCGGCGGTCTGCTGGGCCTCGCCGAGGAACGTCGACGGCGAGCATCCGAGCCGGAGGCCGCGTGCGGCGGCGAGCTCGACGAGCTCGCGGGCCTCGCTCGATCGGAGCGCAAGCGGCTTCTCGCTATAGACGTGGCGGCCGGCCTCAAGGGCGCGCTTCGTGACCTCGTAGTGAGCCTGGTGGACGGTCAGGTTGATGACGACGTCGACGTCCTCGTCGGCGAGCAGCTCGTCGAGCGAGGCGTGGGCACGACAGCCATGGGTCGCCGCGAACGCCGCCGCGCGGCCCGGGTCGAGGTCGGTCGCGGCGACGAGCCGGATCTCGGGGTGGGTCAGCGCGTCGCGCGCGTAGCCGCCGGCGATGTTGCCCGTTCCGACGATTCCGATGCCGAGGGGAGTCATGACGGGAGGCTACGACATCGGGGGAGCGGTCCGTGCGGGCCCGCCGGTGACGGCTCCATGGCCTATCGTCACGGGATGCGCCGAGACCAGATCGCCCTCCAGCTCTATACCGTCCGCACCCTCGCGGCCATCGACCTGGCCGGCACGCTCCGGTCTGTCGCAGCGGCGGGCTACCGGTCGGTCGAGCTTGCTGGGTTGCCGGAAACGGGCCCGGGCGAGCTCGCGCGGTTGCTCGCCGACGTCGGGTTGAGGGTCGTCGCCGCGCACGAGGGCATCGAGCGCCTTCGCGTCGACGCCGTCGCTGTCGCCGATCGCTTGACCGAGGTCGGCTGCCCCCGCGTGATCGTGCCGTGGACCCCGGAGGAGGATCGGCGGACGGCCGACGACGTCCGCCGGTTCGCGGTCGAGCTCGGCGCGTTCTCGCGAGTCTTCGCCGAGCGGGGGATCGGGCTCGGCTACCACAACCACGCGTTCGAGTTCGCGCCACTCGACGGAACCACGATCTGGGACGTGCTCCTCGCGGAGCTGCCGGCCGAGGTCCAGATCGAGCTCGACGTCTACTGGGCTGCGGCCGGCGGCCGCGACCCGGTCGCCGAGATCCGGGCGACGGCCGACCGCGTCCGGCTCCTTCACATGAAGGATCGGTCGACCGATCCCGAGCCGCACGACGCGCCGCCGGGCGAAGGCACGCTGGCCTTCACGGAGATCGTCGAGGCGGGCCGCGCAGCGGGTGTCGAGTGGTACATCGTGGAGCAGGACGAGCCGACCGAGCCGCTCGCCGACATCGCCCGCGGCCTCAGGTACCTCGAGTCACTCGCCGGCTAGAGCGGCCGAGGCCGGGCGTGATCCCGAGCGATCACGCACGAGCAGGTGACGGTAGCCCCAGCCGTCTTCCTGGTCGAAGGCCTCGGCGACCGCCTCGAAACCCTCTGCCTCGAGCCACCCCAGGACGCGCTCGCGGCCGGGGTAGTAGTGGTAGCCGGCCGTATCGCCCTCGATCATCTCGCCCCGAACCGCGGGCCAGCCACGGGCCTGCGCGTCCGTGAAGGCTTCGTCGATGTCAGCCTCGCTGACCTCCTCGACCGTGAGGTAGAGGTGGCCGTTCGGGCGGATCGCCCGATGGAGGTTGGCCAGCACGGGCGGCCACTCCTCGGGTGGAACGTTCTCGAGGCCGTCGATCGACATCGCCCCGTCGAATTCGGCATCGAATGAGAGCTCCTGGAGGCCGACGTGCTCGAGACGGGCGGCGATGCCCTTCGCCCGGGCCTCGGCGAGCATCCCCTCCGACTGGTCGATGCCGACGACCTGCCGGCCCGACGCGCGCACCAGGTCGAAATACCGGCCCGTGCCGCACGGCGCGTCGAGAACGGTCCCGCCGGGCGGGCACGTCTCGAGCAGGCGTGTCACGAACGCCTCGTGCGAGGTGGCCGGGTAGGGATTGTCGTCGAACGAGGCTGCCTCGTCGTCGTACTGGGCCACCACGGCCGCTCGACGCTCCCTGAGCCACTCCTCCCGTGCCGTTCCGGTGTGCATTGCGGGATGATCTCACGGGCGCCGAGCGGAGTAGATTCCCTTCCGCGGCGTGCCCCACCCGAGAGGAGTCGAATGGACATCGCCCTCGTCCACGGTTCCTATCACGGAGCCTGGTGCTGGGACTTCCTGACACCCGAGCTCGAGCGGCTCGGCCATCGCGTCATCACGGTGGACCTGCCGATCTCCGATCCGTCCCTCGGGGCGGCGGACTACGCGAAGACGGTCGCCAAGGCTCTCCCACCCGACAGCGAACCGCTCCTGGTCGGCCACTCGATGGCCGGGCTCGTGATCCCGCTGGTGGCCGCCCAAAGACCGGTGGCGCGTCTCGTGTTCCTCGCCGCCTTCCTGCCGGTGCCTGGCAAGAGCGCCGGCGACCAGCGCGCGACCGAGGCGATCGACGGCCGCGTCCCGCCCCGGACGACGGAATGGAACGACCTGGGCGACGACGTCTGGATGGTCGGGCCGAACACCGCGACCGAGCTGTTCTTCCACGATGCGCCGGCCGCGGTCGCCCGCTGGGCGACCAAGCGCCTCCGCCCGCAGTCGTACCGGGTCCTCAACGAGATCACGCCGCTCGAGAAGTGGCCCGACGTCGACAGCCGCTCGATCGTCTGTCGCGATGACCGGGCCTTGAACCCGGACTGGGTCCGGACGGCCGCGCGGGAGCGGCTCGGCGTCCAGGCGATCGAGCTCGGCGGCGCCCACTCGCCGTTCCTGACCCGCCCGGCCGAGCTGGCGCAGGTCCTGGATTCGCTGGTGCCGAAGGCCGGCTGACGTGTCGTACCCCGAACCGCGCTACGACGGCGAGCCCGGTCTGGCGAATGCGACGCTCCGGCCCGCCGGCCAGGCTCCGGAGCTGACCTACCCGTCGGGCGGGACGGCCCACTACCTCGCGACTGGCGGCTCGACCGGCGGCCAGTTCGGGCTCTACCGATGGGTGATGGCCGCCACGCCGAGCGGGCCGACGGCCCACTTCCACCGGACGATCTCCGAGTCGTTCTACGTCCTGTCCGGCACGATCCGCCTGTTCGACGGCAATCGCTGGATCGACGGCAAGCCGGGCGACTTCCTGTTCGTTCCGGAGGGTGGATTGCACGCGTTCCGGAACGAGTCGGGTGAGCCCGCGTCGATGCTGATCCTCTTCGCGCCCGGGGCACCCCGCGAGGACTATTTCGAGACGACCGCCCGGCTGGCCGGGGGTCTCGAGCTCAGCGACGAGCAGAAGACCGCCTTCTACCTCCGGCATGACACGTACTGGCGCTGAATCGAGGCGATGCCCGATCGAGTCCTGACCCAGCGCGACCTGAACCGGGCGCTCCTCGCCCGCCAGCTGCTCCTCGAGCGGACGACGACCTCCATCGACGTCGCCATCGAGCAGGTCGGAGGGCTGCAGACGCAGTACGCACCCTCGGGCTACGTGGGGTTGTGGACGCGTGTCGCGGGGTTCCGCCGCGACGACCTCACCGCCGCGCTCGCGGACCGGACCGTGATCCAGGCGACGCTCATGCGGACGACGATCCACATGGTGTCACGCCGCGAGTTCTGGCTCTACGCGGCCGGCGTCCGCCAGGCACGCCGGACGTGGGCGCTCCGGACGCCCGGCGAATCCGGGGCAGAGGCGGCGATGGTCGAGGCCGCCCATCGGATGCGCGACGCTCTCGCAGCCGGGCCGCGGAGCGTGAAGGAGCTCGGTGACGTCGGGGCCGGCTTCGTCGGCAACCTCGGGCTCTGGGTCGACCTGGTGCGGGTCCCGCCGTCCGGAACCTGGGAACGGCGGCGCGCCGACCGCCTCGGGCTCGCCGAGGCGTGGGTGGGTCCGTGCGATGCGACGGAAGGCGAGGGGCTCGCCCACCTGGTCCGGGCGTACCTCCGCGCGTTCGGCCCGGCGCCCTGGCGTGACATCGCGTCCTGGGCCGGCATCCAGGTCGGCGACGCTCGGCGGGGTGCCGAGGGGCTCACGCTGGTCACCTTCCGAGACGAGGGTGGCCGGGAGCTGGTCGACCTGCCCGATCAGCCACTGCCGGATCCGGACACGCCGGCGCCCGTTCGGTTCCTGCCGCACTGGGAGGCCGTGCTGCTCGTCCACGCCCGGCGGACCGGCATCCTGCCCAAGACGTACCGCCCGCGCGTCTTCAGCACCCGCAACCCGTTCTCGGTCGGTACGTACCTGGTCGACGGGCGGGTCGCTGGTGCGTGGTCCATGCGCGACGGCCGAGTCGTGCTGGATCCATACGAGAACCTGGCCGCGCGCGACCGGGACGCCGTCGAGGACGAGCGTGCCGCACTGGAGGCGTTCCATGCCTGACGCCGGCTCCGGGCGGGCCCCGGCGATCGAAATTGTTCGGGATCGGCGGTCAGAATGCCCGCTTCAGGATGATGAAGCCGATCACGATCACGACGAATCCCAGGAAAAGCGTCGTCGGTGGCAGGCTCGTGACGTTGTTGACCATGTCGCCGATGAACTGCCCGAACGCGGCGCCGGCGTCCATGGATCCGCCACCGTGCGATCCGCCGGCAGCACCCGTCGCCTGACCCACGCCGTTCCCGTATTCGACCATGGGCGGATCATGCGCCGGACGGACCCCGATGACAAGATGATCGAGCCCGCCTGCGCCGGCGATCGGTGCCTTCGGGCGCCGCCTGCTGGCGACGAGCCGACGACGTCATCGAGACCGCGTGTGCCTAACCCCCTGACGAACGTTCTGCGATCCAGATCAGGGCGACGTTGGCGGGGGCATTCGGATCGTCGACGGCTCCGAACACGACATCGCCCGATCCGCGGACGACGATCCGGCTCATCATGGCCCCAGAAAAGCTCGAGTCGTCGGGCAACAGCCGCCACGAGGCCCCCTGATCCGCCGATCGCCAGACGGCGGCCCGTCCCCGTCCGTCCGGATTGTTCGGCGGTTCGAGACGTCCGACGGCGATGAGATCCTTCCCATCGGTCGCGACGTCGAAGATCCCGCCAGAGCGGGCAGGGCGGGACGGATCGGCGACGACGGCAGGACTCCACGTCCGGCCGGCATCGCTCGATGTCCACGCGCCGGGCGCGGACCCGCCGCCCTCGCCTTCCGGCAGCCGGCGGCTGCCGACCGCAACCATCCGATCGTCCAGCGCGACGATCGAGGTGATCGTCGTCCCGGGCCCTCCGACGTCCGGGATCCCGCTCGCGCGATCCCAGCGGATGCCGTCGGGCGATGTCCAGACCGGTGCCGGGAACGGCCCCCGGGCATTGGCGATGGTCTGCCCCCACGCGATGTACCCCGCGCCGATCCGGACGACGCCCCTCATGATCGCGTCGGCGTAGCTGTCCTGGCTCGGGCCGCGGGTCCAGCTCTCGCCGTCGGCCGAGGTCCACGTCGCGGCTCCACGAGCGCCCGGAAGCTGCACGTTGGCGCCCGGGAACCCATCGCTGCCGACCGCGACGAAGCCGTCCGGACCGGACGTGATCCCCTCCATCGCGGCATCCGCCATGCCACGCGACGGCCGGGCGGCCTCCCAGTGGAGGCCGTCCGACGACGACCACGACCGGGCGTCCCCGCTGCTGAAGTCAAGAAGCGCGGAGGAACCGACCGCTACGACGCCGTCCGGGCCTTCCGCGAGGCCGGTGACGAGGCTGAGGTAATCCGGCGCAGCGGCGAGGAGGCCCGGGTCACCGGGTTCGACGCTCCACGTTCGCCCGTCGTCCGAACGAAGGACGCGCGCCTCCTGGCCGAAGGCGACCGCCAGGTAGGTCCCGTCGCGGCGCTGGATGACGTCGGTGACCGAATAGGCCGAGGACTCCCCGCCGGCGCTGACGAGCGTCCATCGAAGGGACCCGGCGACGGTACTCGGCTCGGCACGCGCGCTGGGGGGCGGCGGTGGCGGCGAGCCCTGCGAAGGTGGAGACGACGGCCTGAGGTCGGGGAGCGGTGGCACCGGCCGCCGGCTCAGACCGATGGCGAGACTCGCGATCAGGGCGGCGACCAGCCCGGCGGACGCCAGCATCCGGACGACCCGCCGGCCCTTGACGGGATCGGGATCGCGGTCGAAGACGGGTCCAGGCCTGACGGTCACGTCACTCCTCGATCAGGGTCCGCTTGCCGAACCGGGCGAACGCTCAGACGAACGGGCCATCGGGTTTGGCGCGGTTCGCGGGTCTCAGATGCCGAAGAGTCGGATCGCGTTCGAGCTCCGGATGGCGTCGCGCTGGTCGGCGGGTAGCGCCGCGGTGTTCGCCAGCGAGCCGGCGACGTCGTGGACCTGGTGCGGCCAATCGGTGCCGAAGAGGACCCGTTCGGGCCCGACGACCGAGATGAGGTAGCGCAGGGCGCCCGGGTCGTAGGTGATGCAGTCGTACCAGATCCGCCGGAGATACTCGGTCGGCTTCGCCGTCATCCGACGCCGTTCGGGGAGCTCGACCTCGTCGCCCTTCTCGAGCCGGCCGACGAGGTAGGGGAGCGTCCCGCCGCCGTGGGCCGCGATGAGCTTGAGGTTCGGATGGCGATCGAGGAAGCCGTCGAAGATCAGCCGGGTGAAGGCGAGCGTCGTATCGAGCATGAACCCGACCGACCAGCTCAGGTCGTAGCTCCCCATGTCCATGAGGTCCGCCCCGGGCGGCTCGCCCGGATGGACGAGGACCGGCAGGGCGCGCCGGTTGATCTCGGCCCAGATCGGCGCGAATGCGGCCTCGGTCAGGCTGCGACCGGCGATATTGGCGAGGACCATGACGCCGATCGCACCCTCGTCGCAGCTCCGGGCCAGCTCCTCCAGGGCCCGCTGCGGGTACTCCCAGGGGAGCGAGGCGAACCACCGGATGCGATCCGGATAAGCCGATTGCGCCTCCGCCATCGACGCGTTCGAGTCACGGGCCGCCTCCGCGCTGACGGCCTCGCCGCCCCAGTAGACATTCGGGCAGGTCAGGGAGACGATCGACACGTCGATGCCGGCCTCGTCCATGGCCCGGATGCGGAGGTCGTAGTCGAAGTGGCCGGGCTGCGGAAACACGACCGGCGTGGGGCCGCGGAAGACCTCGTTTCGGCCATCGGGCCGGACCCTGATCTCGTACGGGCTGCCGCGCTCGGCGATGAGGTCCAGCCAGTGCCGGGTGAACATGTGCGTGTGCACGTCGACGATCGGCATGATCCTGTCCTCGCCGTCTGCGCACGGCAATCTGCATTCCGGGCCCGAAAAACGCCATGCTGCACCAGTCGGCTTCGTCAAGCGAACGAGAGGACCAGCTGATGGATGAACAGGCGGTTCGCCAACAAGCCCAGGCGTTCTGCGACGCGCTCGTCGCCGGGGACGTCGACCGCGCGATCGGGGACTTCAGCAACGAGCTTCGACGGAACCTGGGAGAGGTCCTCGCCCTCCTGCCGCTACCCGCGAACGACGCGACGCTCGAGTCCGTCGACCACGGAGGGACCGGTTACGACGTCGTCATCCGCTTCCTCGGCGAGACCGAGGAGGTCCAGATCCAGACCCGCTGGAAGGACCGGGACGGCAAGCCGACGATCGTCGAGGCGAGTCACCTGAGCAAGACCGCCACGGCAGTCGAAGCCGCCGACGAGGACGAAGCGCCCGAAGGAGACGGCGACGGCTGACCGGCCCCCAGGCGCGCCCGATCACGATCCCGGAGTCGTCCGGGAGGTCGCGACGGCCGGCCTGACGCCGAGCGAGGTCTCGATGATCCGGCGGATCCTCCGGGATGCGTTCGGGTCAAGCAGCGCGGGCTTCACCGAGGACGACTGGGAGCATGCCCTCGGCGGCATGCACTTCCTCCTCGAGCTCGACGGCGCCCTGATCGGCCATGCCTCCGTCGTCGAACGGACCCTCCAGGTTGCCGCAACACCGCTCCGGACGGGCTACGTCGAGGCCGTCGCGATCGCGCCGGATCGGCAGGACGCGGGTCATGGCAGCCGGCTCATGGAGGCGGTCACGTCCCACGTCCGGAAGCGGTTCGAGCTGGGCGCGCTCGGCACCGGCCGGCACCGGTTCTACGAGCGCCTCGGCTGGCTCACCTGGGCGGGGCCGACGTCGGTGCGGATCGGAAGCGGGACGCGGCGGACGGCCGACGAGGACGGCGACATCCTCGTGTTGCCGACTCCGTCCTCGCCGCGGCTCGACCTGACCGCTCCGATCAGCTGCGAATGGCGGCCCGGCGATGTCTGGTAAGCGAGACGACGAACCTGGACGGCTGCGGATTCGGGCCTTCGGACTGGAACCGCGCCCACGACCAGCTGGCCGACGGTCCGGCGGAGCAGCGTCTGAGCCGGCATCGGGTGCGATGGCACGACCAGGAGAGCACTCTTTCAGGCTCCCAGCGCTCGTCCTTCTCGTTTCGCTCCTGCTGTTTGCTCGGCGACCGGACCTGATCCTTCGCCCGCAGTTCGTGTGGGAGGAGCCGTCGGCATTCTGGGCTGCGGCGATCGTCGACTGGCCGGCGCTCTTGACGCCGTGGGTCGGCTTCCCGCAGCTGTTCCCGCGCCTCACGTATGCCGCGGCCTCAGTCGGACCGCCGGCGATCGCGCCCGCCGTGATCATCCTCGCCCACTGGCTCCTGATTGCCGCTGTGGCGGTCTTCCTCGCCTCGGACACGATGGCCGACGCGATCCCCGGCCGATGGACGCGGTTCGCGATCGCCGTGGCGCTGCCGCTCCTTGGCTCCGAGGTGGTCGGCACCGGACTCGACGCCCAGTGGTATCTCGCCGTCCTGCTGGTTGCGCTGGCCCTCGCTCGACCGAGGCGGTGGCACGTTCTGGCGGCGATCGTCGCGGGGCTGTCTGGTCCGGCATCGATCGTGCTCTGGCCGCTCTTCTGGCGCCGGCCGGGGCTCGGCGCCGTGGTTGCGTGTTGCGGCGCGATCCAGCTCGCGGTCTTCCTGTCGTCGCCTCGGCCACCGTCGCCAGTCGATCTCAGCTCGGTCCCCGGGATGCTCATCCCGGTCGCCGCGATCGCGATCCTCGCTGCTTGGCGATCGAGCGTGCCCCGCCGGACGATCATCGCGTTTGGCTGGGCGGCCGCCGCCACTGCTGCCGGCGGAGCCCTGACCCTCGGTCCGGCGTTCGGCCGGTCAGGGATCCTCGGCCTGGCCCTCGGCGACGGGTCGCGCTACATGCTCGTCGCCGAGGTCGGACTCCTCGTCCTGGTCGCCGCGGGGATCGCGGCACGCCGGCGGCCGGCGGTCGTCGCCGGCGGCCTGATCGTCGCCCTGTCGATCATCGGCTTCCGGCAACCACCATGGCCCGACATGGCGTGGGCCAGCCACGCTGACTGCATCGGCAGCGCGACGACGTGCGTCGTCCCCGTCTTCCCCGCGGAATGGTCGGTCGAATGGTTCCCGGGCTATCGGCCGCCGACAACGGTCCCCGGTTAGACGGGCTCGCCAAGGGTGCTCTCCAGATCGCCATCCGCCGCGACGACGGTGAACGTGGCCGAGCCTGTCTGCCCGGTCGCGGCGCTGAGGTAGAGGGTGACCGTACGCGGACCGACGAGCTGCAAGTACTTCACGCATCCTCCTGGCGGCCGGGCGACGTCTGGTAGCCGCGTGGACAATGGTCCGTGGAGGTGACCTTGTGCCTGATCGACCGCCGAGCGAGACGACGAACCTGGACGGCTATGGATTCGGGCCGTTGGACTGGAATCGCGCCCACGACCAGCTGGCCAACGGTGCGGCGGAGCCGCGTCTGACGTTCTTTCTCGGCACGACCGATCCGGACGGCCGACCGCACGCAACCGGCATCGGGGTGCGATGGCACGACGGTGACCTCTTTTTCAGCAGCGGACCGCGGACTCGCAAGGCGAGGAACCTCGGCGCCAATCCGGCCTGCTCGATCTCGACCTCGCTCGAGGGGATCGATCTCGTCCTCGAAGGCCACGCGACGAAGGTCGACGAACCGAGTCTGGTCGAGACGCTTGCGGCAGGGTTTCGCGAGGGCGGATGGACCGTCGTCGAGGTCGTGGACGGGCGGTTCACCGGCACCTACAGCGCGCCGAGCGCCGGGCCGCCGCCATGGGACCTCTACCGATTCCGGTTCGATACGGCGTTCGGGGTCGCGACCGCGGAGCCGTATGGGGCCACACGCTGGCGGTTCGACTGACGGGTTGACAGGGCGGCCGGCCCATGCTTTCATAACCACAATCTTCCGTAATGATGTGGTTATCAATGACGAACGACCAGCTCAGCGTCGTCTTCGGGGCCCTGGCCGATCCCACCCGACGCGCGATCCTCGCCCGCTTGACCGATGGTGACCTCACCGTCGGCGAGCTCGCCGCGCCGTTCGCGGTATCGCAACCGGCGATCTCCCGTCACCTGAAAGTGCTGGAGGGGGCCGGCCTGATCTCGCGCAACCGCCGGGCAACCGCCCGTCCCAGCCACCTCGAGGCCGCGCCGCTCCGGGACGCGACCGAGTGGCTGGCCCGCTACCGCGCGTACTGGCAGGGGAGTCACGACCAGCTGGACACGCTGCTCGCAGCGTTGCAGACCAGGAAGAAGTAAGGAGCTCACGATGGCAACCACCCAGGTCTCGGCCGAGCCGGGCGTTCCCTTCATCGACATCAGCCGCGAGTTCGAAGCCCCGCGGGACCTCGTCTTCCGGGCTCATACGGACCCGGAGCTGCTCGTCCAGTGGCTCGGCGGCAGCAAGTACCAGATGATCATCGACCGGTACGACGTCCGCGACGGCGGCTCCTGGCGGTACGTCCATCGCGACGGCGATGGCAACGACTATGGCTTCCACGGGGTCTTCCACGGCACTCCATCACCGGACGGGATGGTCCAGACCTTCGAGTTCGAAGGCGCACCCGGCTATGTCTCGCTCGACGCGATCACCCTCGAGGAGGAAGGTGGCCGGACCCGGGTCCGGATCCACTCCGTGCACCAGACGGTGGAGGGCCGCGACGCGATGGTCGCCAGCGGCATGGAGGCCGGCCTCGACGCGGGATATCAGCGCCTCGACGAGCTCATCGCCCGGCTCGTGCCCGTCGCCTGACCACAACACACCTGGAGGGATATCGATCCATGGACTTCACCCTCGAACTCGTCGTCGTCCCCGTGACCGACGTCGACCGCGCCAAGACGTTCTACACGGAGCGCTGCGGCTTCAACCTCGATGTCGACCACAGCGTCGGCGACCACTTCCGCGTCGTGCAGCTGACGCCGCCTGGCTCGGCATGCTCGATCTCGATCGGCAAGGGGCTCTCGAAGGCGGATCCGGGCTCGGTGCAGGGGCTCCAGCTCTGCGTGACCGACATCGAGGCGGCACGCACGGAGCTCGTCGGCCGCGGCCTCGACGTCACCCCCGTCCGGCATGTCGACGACAATGGTGAGTGGCTCGACGGCCCGGGCGGGCCGTGGAACTCGTTCATGTTCTTCAGCGACCCGGACGGCAATGGCTGGGCGATCCAGGAGAAGCCCCCGATCGCCTAGGTCGGAAGGGTCTCCGGCGCGGTACCGTTCCGGCGTGACCGACGAGATCGCCTTCGCCTCCGCGACGTGGCTCGCGGAGGCGATCCGGACCCGCCGGATCTCGTCGGTCGAGGCCGTCGACGCGTGTCTTGCCCGCATCGAGGTCGTCAACCCGAGGCTCAACGCCGTCGTCCGCCTGACCGATGACGCCCGCGAGCGGGCGCGAGAGGCCGACCGCGAGGTCGCCGTCGGGACCAGCCGCGGTCCGCTCCACGGCGTTCCGTTCACGATCAAGGATTCGCTCGATACCGCCGGCGTCGTCACGACCGCCGGAACCGTCGGATGGCGGGAGCGGGTTCCGACGCGCGATGCCACGGTCGTCGCCCGGCTGAAGGCGGCCGGCGGGATCCTGCTCGGCAAGACGAACACGCCCGAGTTCACCTGGTCGGACGAGACCGACAACGACGTCTACGGTCGCACCTCGAACCCGTACGACCTCGAGCGGACGCCGGGTGGCAGCAGCGGGGGCGCCGCCGCGATCGTGGCCGCCGGCGGCTCCCCGTTCGACATCGGGAGTGACACGGGCGACAGCATCCGCCAGCCGGCGCATGTCTGCGGCGTCGCGGGCCTGAAGCCGACGAGCGGCCGGCTCCCCCGCACCGGCCACTGGCCGGGCTATGCCGGTCTGCTGGAGTCGTTCACCCAGCTCGGGCCGCTGGCTCGACGCGTCGAGGACCTCGAGCTGCTCCTGCCGATCCTGGCCGGGCCCGACGGGGAGGACCCCCACGTCCAGCCGGTCGCGCTCGGTGACCCGGCGGCGGTCGGGGTCGACGCGCTCAGGGTCGTGGCCTTCACGGACAACGGCATCCTGACGCCGACGCCGGAGACCGGGCTCGCGGTCACGGCGGCTGCCGCGGCGATCAGCGCGGCTGGGGCCCACGTCCGCGATGAGGTCCCGCCGGGTCTCGACGATGCCTGGACCACGTGGGACGGACTGATCCGGGCCGACGGGTTCGCCTGGCTGCGCCGGCTGATCGAGGCGGCCGGGACGCCTGGCTGGGGCTCTTACGCGACCCGTGGCTGGATCACGCCCGGCGATCCGCTGCCGGGCGACGAGATGACCGCCCTTGTCGAGCGGGCGGATGCGATCCGTGCCGGGCTCCTTCGCTGGATGCAGGACGTCGACCTGATCGTCTGCCCGGCGATGCCGCAGCCCGCGATCCGCCACGGCGAGAGTACGGCGGCGTGGTTCGGCGACACCTATAGCGACGTCCACAACCTCACCGGCTGGCCGGCGGTCGTCGTCCGCGGCGGAACCTCGCCCGAGGGTCTCCCGATCGGCGTCCAGCTGGTCGCGCCGCCGTGGCGGGAGGACGTGGCCCTGGCCGGAGCTCGCATCGTCGAAGCCGCCTCCGGTGGCTGGCGACCGCCGGTCCTCTGACCCGGGAACCCGACGCCCGCCGGCACGTCGCGGCCCGCGCTCGGCAAGTGGCACAATCTCGCGATGACGGACCCCGTTCTACCCGTGGCGGCTCCGCCCGCCGACGCGTTGAACGCCGGGCTGGCGGCGCTCGGCCGGCACGCCTGGAACGATGCATTCGACCTCCTGTCCGCCGCGGATCGCGACGGCGCGATGTCTGGGGCGGATCTCGAACGCTTCGCTGAGGCCGCGTACTTCACCGGCCGAGCCGCCCGCGGGATCGAGCTCAACGAGCGAGCCTTCAAGGCTCACCTCGACGCCGGAGACGAGATTCGCGGCGCCTACCTGGCATTCCAGATCGCCCACGACTACGGCATGTCCGGCAAGCCGTCGATCGCGTCGGCGTGGGCCGGCCGA
>DASUPH010000502.1:0-2421 GCA_036276275.1 Candidatus Limnocylindrales bacterium | reverse complement strand
TGCGGATGCCGCGTGGAAGCCTAGTCTCGGTTGCCACCGCACCCATTGTCGCCGCGATGGCGCTCGGTGGTCCTGTCGCAGTGGGTTGGGTGGCCCTCATCGGCACGACGGAACTCCGCGAAATCCGCGGAAAGGTCCCCTGGTACGGGACGGCCGCAAATCACGCGGGCGTCGTCCTTCCAGCGCTGATCGGCGGCCTGATTGCCGATTGGCTCCGGCGCAACTCCGTGGATGCCCTTGTGACATTCATTACCACCATGTTCGGGGCAGCGATCTTCGTGATCCTCAACATGGGCATCACTTCCCTTGTTGTCTCGCTCCGAACGCAGCAGTCATTCAAGATCGTTGCCCTGGGCGATTGGCGAGGCATCTCAGTCAACGCATTCGCTCTTGCGCCTCTGGCTTGGCTGATGTCGGTGGCGTACCCCACCGGTTGGTGGGCGTCGCTCCTCTTCGCTCTACCTCTCTACACGACGAGAGTTGCCTATCACCGCTTCGTTGAGATGCGCGAGATGTTCACGCAGACGATCGGGGCATTGGCGGAGGCGGTCGACAAGCGGGATCCCTTCACCAGCAAACACAGCCATCGAGTGAAGCAGATCGGGGTCGACATCGGCCGGGAGATGCGGGTCAGCGCGTCGGAGCTCGAGGCGCTCGAGTGGGGCGGCCTGCTCCATGACGTCGGCAAGATCGGCGTGCCGGACGCGGTCCTCCTGAAAAGCGACCGGCTGACGCGCGAGGAGCGGATGACGATGAACGCCCACCCGGTCCTGGGCGCCCAGATCATCGCCCCGGTCACGAAGCTGGCTCCGGAGCTGCCGATCATCCGCCACCACCACGAGTGGTACAACGGTTCCGGTTACCCGGACCGGCTGATCGGCGACGAGATCCCGAAGCTCGCCCGGATCCTCCATGTCGCCGACGCGTTCGAGGCGATGACCGCAGCGCGGCCGTATCGGATGACGCCGCTCACCCCGGAGCAGGCGCTCGCCGAGCTCCGCAAGTTCGCCGGCATCCAGTTCGACCCGACCGTCGTCGACGCCTTCATCCGGACCCCGTGGGTCCACGGCGTCGCCGACGCCGGCCAGCGCGAAATCCCGCGCCAGATCCCGCTGATCGGCCAGGCGGCGAACCAGCTGGCCCAGGCCCGCGTGGCCGTCGGTCCGGGTGGTGTCGTCGCGACGGGCCCCGGCGGGACCGCGACGGCCGACCAGGGCTGACCCCGAGCAGCCGTCATCCGGCGCCCGTCGACACAGAAGAGCTCGGACTCGTGCCATGCAGGTCGCGGGCGCGCCCGACCCGGCCCGCGCCGCCGGCGGGCGCTTGATGCCGCGGCCATGACGAAGATCGCCCGCCGGCTCCGTCGACACTGCGAGCCCGACCCGTGCTGATCGGCGGCATCCTTCTCGGCCTCGTCCTCGGCCTCGTCGCTGGCGGCTCGATCTCGAACCTCTCGACCGTCCGCCTGCGCTGGGTCGCGGTGCTGATGCTCGCGGTGATCCTCCGCTTCGCCACGGAATGGCTGCTGATCCGCGGCAACGCCGCAGTCGAGTTCTTCCGCCTGCCGCTCTTCCTCTTCGCCTACGTCCTCCTCCTCGTCGCGCTGTGGGCCAACCGGACTCAGCCGGGGATGAGCCTCGCGTTCGTCGGGATCCTGTCGAACGCGATCGCGATTGCCGCGAACGGCGGCCACATGCCGATCTGGCTGCCGAGCCTGGAGGCGGCCGGGTTCACCCTCGCCGATCTCACCTCGCCGTTCCACATCGTCCTGCCCGAGGCGCTCGACGCCCAGTTCCTGCTCCGCGCAGGTCCCTTTGCCGACATCCTGCCGATCCCGATCCCGTTCCTTCGCAACGTCGCCTCGATGGGCGACGTGTTCCTGACCGCCGGCCTCGCGTTCTTCCTCTTCGCGACTGTCCTGCGGCACGAGGCGGACGAGGACGACGCCACCGACATGGGTCCGGACGGTGGGCAGCTCAGCGGCCTCGCCGGCGCGACCCGCCTGCCACGGGGCATCGAGGCGGCGATGGGCGGGCAGCGGCTGCGACCCGGCACGGGACTTGCGACGGGGCTGCCGACCGGTCTCCGGGGCACGGCCAGCCTGGAGCGGCCGCTCGTCCTCGGGTCGCCCGGAACGGGGCTGGCGGCTCCGGCCCTCGCGCCGGTGCCGTACGGCTCGGTCGGGGAACCGGCACTCCCCGTCCCCGCCCTGCCCCGGATCGAGGTCGGGGCCCGGGTCCGCCGCCACCCCTACGTCCGGCTCGCCCTCAATGGCTCCTTCTCGGCCCTCTGGACCGGGCAGCTGATCTCCCTGTTCGGTGACCGCGTCCACCAGGTGGCGCTGGCGTTCCTCGTCCTCGGGGTGACGAATTCGCCGCTCGCGATGTCGATGGTCTTCGTCGCGGCGACCCTGCCGAACCT
>DASUPH010000501.1:0-2293 GCA_036276275.1 Candidatus Limnocylindrales bacterium | reverse complement strand
GGCAGGTACTCGACGCCGTCGGCGCCGTAGATCCGTGTGGCGATCGCCTCGATCTTGTCGGCCAGCGCCATGTCGTCTGGGTAGAGCAGCCGGAATTCGGAATTCCCTTCCCCGGCCGCTGCCCAGACCGCCTCCGCGAGTGCCGCGGCGCCCGCGCCGCCGTCGACGAAATGCGTTGCGACGACGGCGTCCCGCGCCCCGGCCTCGAGCGCCACCTCGCGGACCGCCTCGACCTCGGCCGGCGTGTCGGTCGGGAACGAGTTGATCGCGACGACGGCAGGGACGCCGAACAGCCGGACGTTCTCGATCTGCTTGGCGAGGTTCGCCGCACCGGCCCGGACGGCGTCGACGTTCTCCTCGAGGAGGGCGGGATCGAGCGGCTTGCCGGCGACGATCTTGCCGACGCCGCCGTGCATCTTGAGGGCCCGGATCGTGGCGACGACGACGGCTGCATCGGGGGCGAGGCCGGACGCCCGGCACTTGATGTCGAAGAACTTCTCGACCCCCATGTCGGCCCCGAAGCCGGCCTCGGTGCAGACGATCTCGTTCGTCGCCAGCGCCAGCCGGTCGGCGATGATGGAATTGTTGCCATGGGCGATGTTGGCGAACGGTCCGCAATGAACGAAGGCAGGGCCGCCCTCGAGGGTCTGCAGCAGGTTCGGCTTGATCGCGTCGGTCAGGAGCGCCGTCATCGCCCCGGCCACCCGGAGATCGTCCGCGGTGACGGCGCTGCCGTCCTTGCGGGTCGCGAGGACGATCCGGCCGAGCCGCGATCGGAGATCGTGGATGTCGCGGGCCAGGGCGAGGACGGCCATCACCTCGGAGGCAACCGTGATCACGAACTCGGTCTCGCGGGGGAAGCCGTTCTCCTTGCCGCCGAGCCCGACGATCACCTTGCGGACCGCGCGGTCGCTGATGTCGACGACCCGCGGCCAGAGAATTCCGTGCTGGTCGATGCCAAGGGCGTTGCCATGGTGGAGATGGTTGTCGACGAACGCCGCCGCGAGGTTATGGGCCGCCCCGATCGCGTGGACGTCACCGGTCAGGTGGAGGTTGAAATCGGCCATCGGGATGACCTGGCTGTACCCGCCGCCGGCGGCTCCGCCCTTGATCCCGAAGACGGGTCCGAGCGACGGCTGCCGGATGCAGACGGCCGCCTTCCGGCCGATCTTGTTGAGACCCTGGGCGAGCCCGACCGTCGTCGTCGACTTGCCCTCGCCCAGCGGCGTCGGCGTGATCGCCGTGACGACCACGTACTTGCCCCGCGGTCGCTCCGTCTCGAGCCGCTCGATCGCGGCCAGCGTGACCTTGGCCTTCGTGTGGCCGTACGGCTCGATCTCCTCGTCGCGGAGGCCGAGGTCGTGCGCGACATCGACGATCGGGCGGGGAGTGACGGAGCGGGCGATCTCGAGATCGGAGGGAAAGCTCATCGAACTCCTCGACTGACCGCCCCGACGCGGGTGCGAGGCGGAGCGCTGCGGACCGCGCCCGCGCGACCACCCGACGCGATGCCGGCAGTGGCCTCCTGGCCGAGGGCGGCGCGGATGAGGTGGGCCAGCAGGAGCGCGTTGGTCAGGGGACCCACGCCGCCGGGCACGGGGGTGATCGCGGACGCAACCCGACGAGCGCTCTCGAAGTCGACGTCGCCGACGATCTTCCCATCGACGACGTTGATCCCGATGTCGACGACGACGGCGCCGCGGCGGAGCATCGAACCCGTGATGAGACCGGGCCGGCCGGCCGCGACGAGGACGATCTCGGCGTCCTTGACATGACGGGCGAGGTCCCGGGTCCGCGAATGGCAGACCGTCACCGTCGCGTTCTCCCGGACGAGCAGGAACGCCGCCGGCATCCCGACGACCGCCGAGCGACCGACGACGACGGCCCGCTTGCCCTCGATCTCGATCTCCGATCGCCGCAGGATCTCGACGGCGGCGTGCGCGGTGGCGGGCAGGAATCCGTCGTACCCGAGCCGGAGGAGCCCGGCGTTCAGCGGGTGGATCCCGTCGATGTCGCGGGCGGGATCGATCGCCTCGACGACCCGGCGGAGGCGGATCGTCGGCGGCAGCGGCATCTGGACGATGATTCCATTGACGACCGGGTCGGCGTTCAGGTCGTGGATCCGCTCGACGAGGCTCTCCTCGGCGGCCTCGCCGTCGACCTCGACCAGGCGGCCCTCGATGCCGACCTTCTCGCAGCCTCGAATGATCTGGTGGAGGTAGACCATCGACGGGGCGTCGCGGCCGCAGATCACGACGGCGAGGACGGGCGCGTGACCCTGCCGCTCGCGATA
>DASUPH010000500.1:0-5050 GCA_036276275.1 Candidatus Limnocylindrales bacterium | reverse complement strand
CCGTCGCCATCCTGGCGATCGGCGCGACCGGCCTGAACATCCTCTTCTCGATGACCCTGTTCGCGATGGATCCCGGCCCGACGGGGTTGTACGGAGGGCTCGCCCTGGCGACCATGACGACCGTGGTGATCGTCCGCCGCTGGCTCGTCGCGCCGGCGCGGGCGCGGCCTGAGCTGGCGCCGGTGCTCGTCGCCGGCCTCGTATTCATGGCCACGCTCGTGATCAACCTCGTGCGGCGCATCGCCGACGTTCCCGACGACGTCGGGGCCGTCCTGATCGCCGCGCGGGACCTCGCTCCAGCGGCCATCCCGGTCGCCCTGTTGATCGGGTTCTACCGCCAGAGCGAGCGGCGCCTCCGCGCGGTTGTCGACGCCATCCCGGACTCGATGGTCCGGTTCGACCGCGACGGGACGTACATCCCGGGTGCCACCGAGCCCGGCGAGGACGACTCCGCCGAACCCGTGGGTCGGCGCCTTCATGAGGCGATGTTCGCGGTCGCCGAGCGGAAGGCGCTCCGGTCGGCGGCTGAAGCGCTCGAGACGGGCCGGCTCCAGGCCTATGACTTCGCCCTGGAGCTGCCTGGCGGCCGTCGCGAGCTCGAGGCCCGCGTCTCACCGAGCGGTCCGAACGAGGTCACGGCCATCATCCGCGACTTCACCGAGGTGCGATCCGTCGAAGCGGAGGTCCGGCGCTCGCGCGCACGGATCGTCGAGGCGACCGATGAGGAGCGACGGCGACTCGAGCGCGACCTGCACGACGGCGCCCAGCAGCGGCTCGTGTCGGTATCGCTCGCGCTCCGCCGGGTGCAGGGTAGCCTCGCGGCTCAGCCGGACCCGGATCCAGAGACGATGGGCGCCTCCGACGAGGCCGCGACGGAGTTGAAGCAGGCGATCCAGGAGCTACGCGAGCTGGCCCGCGGGATCCACCCGGCGATTCTGACCGAGGCCGGTCTGGGCGCCGCGATCACCGCCCTCGCAGACCGCTCGGCCGTTCCCGCCACCGTGCGATCCGTTCCCGATCGGCGCCTGCCGGCGGCGATCGAGGCGACCGCCTATTTCGTCGTCTCCGAGGCGCTCGCGAACATCGCGAAGCACGCGAGTGCGACCCACGTGAGCATCGCGGCGTCCAGCACCCCGACGGTCCTGCGGATCGAGGTTGGCGACGACGGGATCGGCGGTGCCGACGCCGCCAACGGGACCGGCATCCGCGGGTTGCAGGATCGTGTGGCGGCGATCGGCGGGACGCTCGCGATCGAGAGCCCCGCGGGCCAGGGCACCCTGGCGATCGCAGAGATCCCGATCGCCTGAGTCGCGCGAACCACGAGGACAGCGTCTGGCGCCCGGGCACAGGGTCAGCCCGGATCCGCGGGCGGGGACGTCCCTGCGCACTTCACGGGATCGCCCCGATGGATCACGGCAACCGGAAGCCCATCGTGTGCTCATGGATCGGACGCCACCCGGCGGACGAGGAAGGAGCCCCCCGATGAACGGCCCAGACGTCACGGAGATCACGACCTCACCCGCGCGGCGTGCCTGCCTCGTCGAGGGTTGCACCTGCAAGGACGCGCGGATCCTGTCATCGCGTCGGGCCTCCTACTTCGCCAGCGTCGCAAAGGCCCGCGGCGAGACCGCCGATCGGGTCGTCGAAGCCGATCCGTCCTGGGCCATCCCGGCGATGTCCGACCTCGACGTCGCCGTCGACCTCGACGCGGCGGCCTGACCACCCCAACGCGGCGGCCGCAGCGACGGCCCGCACCGCGCCTTCTCACGAGACGACGCCCGTCCTCCTCCGGGCGTCGTTTCGATTCCCCGCCAACCGGCACCGGGCAGACCCTGCCGGCCGAACAGGGGACTGCCCCGATGGAGCGGCGATGGCCGGCAGGCACGCTGCGAGCCGGTCAACCACCGCAACACACAGGAGCGATCCCCATGACCAACGCCATCTCGATGGATGGGCTGACGAAGCACTACGCGGGTGTCCAGGCCCTGACTGACCTCACCCTCGATGTGCCGGCCGGCACCGTCTTCGGCTTCCTCGGCCCCAACGGCGCCGGCAAGACGACCGCCCTGAAGGTCCTCGCCGGGCTCGCTCGCGCGACGGCCGGCAGCGCGACCGTCAATGGCGTCCCAGTCTCGGCCGCGGGCGACCACCGCCGCCAGCTCGGCTACCTCGCCCAGGATCCTCGGTTCTACGGCTGGATGACGGGTCGCGAGACGCTCCGATACGTGGCCAGCTTCCGCGGTCTGGGCGCGGATCGCGAGCGCCAGATCAGCGACCTCCTCGGACGGGTCGGCATCGCCGAGGCGGCCGACCGGCACACCTCGACCTATTCGGGCGGCATGCGCCAGCGTCTCGGGATCGCCCAGGCGCTCGTCGGCCGGCCGGCGGTGATCCTCCTCGACGAGCCGGTGTCGGCGCTCGACCCGATCGGCCGGAAGGACGTCCTCGACCTGATGCGTGAGCTCAAGGGCGAGACGACGGTCTTCTACTCGACCCACATCCTCGACGACGTCCAGCGGGTCAGCGATCACGTGGCGATCATCGACCACGGCCGGCTGGTCAAGGCCGCACCGACCCACGTCCTGCTCGGCTCGTTCACGGCCAACACGCTGCGGGTCGTCCTCGGCGGGGCGGCGTCAGCGGCCGAGATCGGCCTGCGCGAGATCCCCGGCGTCGCCTCGGTGACCGTGGCATCGCGTATCGGCAGCGAGACCGCTTACGACGTCATCACCCAGACCGGGGCATCCGGCGCAGTCCAGCGGGCGATCACGTCGTTCGCCGTCGACGCCGGCCTGACCCTGATCTCGAATGCGGAGGAGACGCTCGACCTCGAGACGGTCTTCCTGCGCCTGATCGACCAGAAGGAGGTCGCGGCATGACGACCATCCGTCGACGGTTGATCGGGCCGGTGCGGAGCATGATCTCCGGCCACCCGATCGCCTCGTACGTCGCGATTGCCGCAGCCTCGTCGTGGGCGCTGACCGGGCTGCTCTCGGTGTCGATCCTGTTCGGCCTCCTGGCCCTCTTCGGGCCGACGGTTGGCGCGATCGTCGTGTCCTGGGCCGATGGCTCGCTGGTCGAGCTCCGGCACCGGATCACGGATTGGCGGGCTGCTCCCGGGCTCTACGCCCTCGCCGTGGGTGTCCCCTTCGCCGTCGCCGCGACGGCTGCCGCCCTCTGGATGGTCGCGGGGCATCCCGCGCCCGGCATCGGCTCGATCGGCGCGATCGAGATCCTCATCTTCGTCCTCGTTATCGGCGAGGAGATCGGCTGGCGTGGGTTCCTGCTGCCGCGTTTGCGCGCCAGCCTGAGCCTTCCGGCGGCCGGACTCGTCACCGGGATCGTGTGGAGCCTCTGGCACCTGCCGATCTATCTCCAGCCCGGCCAGGGGCTCGCGGCCTTCGCCGTCTTCGCCTGGTGGGTCGTTCCTTTCGCCGTCGTCATGGGTTTCGTCGCCGAGCGGGCGCGCTTCAGCGTCCTCGTGGCCACCGTCATGCACGGCTCCGCGAACATCGCGATCCCGATCCTGCTCCCGGGCGTCGACCGCACCTGGACGATGCTGGCCGCGGGAACCGTTTACCTGTTCGTGGCGGTCACGCTGATCGTCCGATCCCGATCCGTTTCTCGAAGCCCACGCCACAGCGCAGCTCGTCTGCACACGAAGGAGATTGCGGCATGACCGCTCAGCCCGCGGCCCTCGGGTCCGCAACCGTCCAGCCCCGCGGTGGGCGCCCGTTCCTCGGCCTCGGAACCGTCGTCCGCAAGGAGCTCTCCGAGTGGCTCCGCGGGCCGAAGGCGCTGATCATCCTCGGTGTCTCGGTCCTTGGCGCCGTGTTCATGACCCTCATCCCGTTCATCGCCGAGGCGACCAAGGAGGCGGACGCGGCGGGTCTCCTGTCGCACGACCCGACCGTGAACGTCCTGCTCGGCTGGACGGGCCAGACGGTCGCGCTGATCGCCGTCCTCTCGACGATGGCGGTCCTCTCGACCGAGCGCGATCGAGGCACCCTCGCGTGGACCCTCACCAACCCGGTCTCGCCGACGAGCGTCATCGCCGCGAAGTACCTCGTCGCGTTCGGCGTCTTCATCGCCAGCGCGGTGCTCCTGCCGATGGTCGTGTCCGTCGCCCTCGCGACCGTCGTCTACGGCGGCCTGCCGGACCTCAGGATCGTCGGGACCTTCCTCGGACTCTTCGTGGCCCTGCCCGCGTTCTACATTGCCCTGACCGTCGCCCTCGGCACGGCCGTCAAGTCGACGGTCGGCGTGGCCGGTGTCGCCTTCGCGGTGATGCTCCTGCCGCAGGTCCTCGGCGGCCTGCTCCCGATCGTGAACGAGCTCTCCCCGACCTCGATCGGGACCTGGGCGATGCTCGTTGCCAAGGGCCAGCCTGCGTCGATGCTCACGCCGACGGGATGGGCGGTCTCGATGATCGTCCTCATCGTCAGCGCGAAGCTCGTCTTCGACCGCCAGGAGCTGTAGGCCGCGGCTCGCTTCCTCCTCGCGCCGGACGGATGCCCTGGGGGCTCCGTCCGGCGTTTTCGATTCCCCGGACGATGTCATCGGATCCGGCGATCCTGGGCGATCGCGAAGCGAGCGACAGGGCTGACCCTCGATCGGGTTTCGGTGTCTGCCCCGATGAACGGCGATGACCTCGGACCGATAGTGCGGACATCAACCGCCGATCACCGGAGCCGGAGACGAGGAATGGATGCGATGACGCTGCTCCTGCTGGCGATCACGATCCTCCTGACCCTCGATGTCGCCGCCGCCCAGCTCCGGTAGGACGCCCGACAACTGAAGACGCCGCTCCACAACTGAAGACCCGGACCGCCGATCGCCAATGCGCCAGATCGGCGGTTCCGGCGTCTTCGGCGTATTCAGCGTATCCGCGTCGCGCCCAGCGGCAGGATCGAGATTGGCGCCAGTCCGGGCGAGCCCTGAGTCACAGATGGGGTCCGCCCCGATGGTGGCGATGACGGCGTCGAGCACAGTCGGGCAACACCTCGTCGAACCTCGGAGGAGCTGCCCGCCATGTCCACGTACATCGCGT
>DASUPH010000499.1:0-15317 GCA_036276275.1 Candidatus Limnocylindrales bacterium | reverse complement strand
GGCGGAGGAGCATCGGTTCAGCGGCTCATTCGGGCACCGGGCGACCGAAACGGCGGCAGAGCCTCGTTCGATGGCGGCTCCGCGGTCCGATCGGGCGCCGGGCGACCGACTGAGGCGCCCGCGGGCGCCTCAGTCGACGCGTCGCACCCGAACCCGGAGCGCGACGAGCGCGGCCCCGGCGAGGAACACGACCGCGGCCGCCCAGAACGGGCCGCTCGGACCCGTGAACCCGGCGATCGTGCCGCCGACCGCCGGCCCGACGATCCCGGCCGCGTACAACGGCAGGTAGACGAGGTTGAGCGTCTGCGACCGGCGCTCCGCCGGCACCTCCGTCGCGAGCAGGCTGAACACCATCGCCCCGACGATCCCGTTGCAGGCGGTGAAGACGAGGACGGCCAGGGCGAGGACCGGGATGGCGGCGGCCAGCGGCACGGTGACGAGGGCGAGGCCGCCGACGAACATCGCCCCGATCAGAACGGGCCGGAAGCCGATCCGATCGCCGACGACCCCGCCGAACGGCGCCGTGATCGCGCCGACCAGCGCCGCAGTGCCCGCGACGAAGCCGATCGACGACGCGAGACCCGGGCCCGGCCCGACGATCTGCTCCACGATCAGCGCCTGGTAGGGCCGGCTCATCTGGTTGGCGAGGAATGCCACGCCGTAGATCGCGAAGATCCGCAGGACGGTCGGGTCGGACAGGACGCCGCGCAGCGCGCCAAAGGCCAGCGGCAGGACGCGGCCCTCCGGGATGACCTCCGGCCGGACCTCGCGCGAGCCGAACCAGACGAGGGCGCCGGTCGCGACGGACAGGCCGGCCGATACCCAGAACATCGCCGAAAGGCTCAGGCCGAGTCCATCGACGAGGTAGCCGCCGAGGACCGGCCCGACGGCGAACCCGATCGGGCCGGATGCGCCGAACAGCGCGATGATCGTGCCGATCCTCGCCCGCGGGACCACATCCCGGATAGCGGCCAGCATGACCCCGGTGTTCCCGAGCTGGAAGCCGATCAGCAGCAGGCTCACGGCCAGCTGCCACGGCTCGCGGGACAGGGCGACGGCGACGAAGACGACCGCCTCGACCAGACAGCTCCGGGCGATGACGGCCTTGCGGCTGTACTTGTCTGCCCAGACGCCCCACAGCGGGACGAGGGGCATGCCGACGATGAAGATCAGGGCCGAGAACAGCCCGACGAACGGGATCCGTTCGGAATCCGGAACGCCCATCTCGCGGAGGTACGGCGCGAGGAATGAGAAGACCTGGCTGACCCCGAGGCCCTCGACCATCGAGGTGATCCAGAACACCGTCACGACCCGTCGCCAGTCGCTGCGGCCGGCGGCGCCGTCATGCGCGGGCAAGGCGGGATTCTCCGAGGGCATGGCGGCGAAGCGTAGCGGCTTCGAGCAATCCGGGATGGGGTGTCGGGCGTAGACTCGGCCAAGGAGGAAACGAGGATGTTGGGCCGGTACCTGAACCGCATCGTCGACGCCCAGGCGGGTTGGGCCAAGCCCTTCGGCGACTTCAACCACCGCTGGCTCGGTGCCCTGTTCCATCCGATCCGGCCGATCCAGAACTTCCTGAACGGCACCTGGCTGGGACACCCGGTTCATTCCGTCGTGACCGATGTGCCGGTCGGCGCGCTCACGGTCTCCATCGTCGGGGACCTGATCGGCCAGCCGCTGGTCGCAGACGTCGCGATGCTCCTCGGCGTCCTGGCGATGGTGGCGGCCGCGGTGACGGGCCTCGCGGACTACGCCGAGGTCGATGGCAACGCGCGGACGCGCGCGACCGTCCACGGGACCCTGATGGTCGTCACGCTCGTCCTCTACACGATCTCGCTGCTGATCCGGAGCGGCAACCCGCCCGACCGTCTCGTCGCGATCGTCCTTGCCGTCGCCGGCTACCTGCTCCTCGCGCTCGCGGCGGCCATCGGAGGCGACCTCGTCTATCTCATCGGGACGCACGTCAACCGCCATGCCTGGCGGGGTGCCGGCACGAAGTGGGTCGCCCTCGATCTCGGGGCGCTGCCAGACATCCCCCAGGGCGGCCCGACGAAACTCAGGGCCGGGATCAACGAGCTCGCCGTCATCCGCGACGGCGACCGGATCCTCGCCCTCCACGCTCAGTGTGCGCACGCCGGCGGGCCCTTGGCCGAGGGGACCGTCGTCAATGGCGACCGGCTCGAGTGCCCGTGGCACGGCTCGCGGTTCAAGCTCGCCGACGGCCACGTCGTCCGCGGCCCTTCGATGTACGACCAGCCGGCCTACGAGATCCGGCGAGCCGAGAGCGGCGGCGGTTGGGAAGTCCGGCGCCAGACCGCCTGACGACTCCGCTCAAATGGCCGCCGATCCGGGTCGGCGAGGCGACACCGAACCCACCCGCGTGCCGTACGATCTGAGCGGGACGTCCATCGACTCGAGTGCGCGCAATTGGGGGCTTCATTGAGTCATCTGTCGACCGTGCTCGTCGTCGACGCCCCGGCCGTGACGGTCTTCGACATCGTCGCGGATCCAACCCGGAATCCCGAATGGCAGACCCTGCTCGCGGACATGGGCGAGATCGCCGGCCGACCCGGCGGCGTCGGGTCGAGCTACGTCGGGTACTACCGGGTGGCCGGACGACGGCTCGCCGGCCGGTTCATCGTGACGGCCGCCGAGCGCCCGACCCTGCACCAGGTCGACGGCACGACGACCGGCGGCTGGGCTCGCTGGACGACGTTGATCCAGCCGCGCGGCGCCCGGTGCGAGCTACGGGTCTCGCTCGAGTACGAGCTGCCGGGCGAGATCGTGGGATCGATCTTCGGAATGTTGACCGGCAGTCGCATCGAGCAGGAGTTCCGTCGCACCTACGACCGTCTCAAGAAGCTGGCCGAAGCCGTCGCCCGTACCGAGCCGACGCCGTTCGATCGTGGTGACGAGGACCAATGGAGCGAGGACGCCGGCAAGGATCCGGAGCATCGGGCCACGGGCGGCTCCGGACGGGTCGTGGCCGGCTGACCGAGGTCGCGCCGTGACGGCGGAACCGATTCGGGTCCAGGTCGGGCAACCCGGGTTGGTCGTCCTCTTGGGCGCCGCCGGCTCCGGGAAAACGACCCTGGCCCGGCGGCTCTTCACACCGGACGAGATCATCTCGTCGGACGACCTGCGTGCCGCCATCAGCGGCGACTCCGCCGACCAGCGGGTGACCCGACCTGCGTTCGCGATCCTCCATCGCGAACTCGGCCGTCGACTCGCCGGCGGCCGTCTCGCGGTGGTCGATGCGACGAACGTCGAGCGATCGGCCCGTCGCGCGCTGCTGCAACGGGCGACCGTCGCCGGAGCCCCTGCGATCGCGCTCGTGCTCGCCCTCCCGGCCGACGTCGTCCATACCCGGAACGCCGCGCGGCCGGGCGGGCCGGTTCCACGGGACGTCGTCGACCGTCACCTCGGCCTGGTGGCGGGATTGCTCGCCGACGGGGATCACGCGGCGATCGAGACGCTCACCGGCGAGGGCTTTGCCGGCGTCGTGATCCTCCGGATCGACGACGATTTGGCTCGCCTGCGGATCGACCGCCGCCCGGCCGTCAGCCGTCGGTGACGCGACCGAACGCCCGCGCCCGGACCTCGACCCAGACGCCGTTCCGGAGATAGACGTCGTCGCGACAGATCTCGAGGGCCGACTGC
Organism: Candidatus Limnocylindrales bacterium; assembly: GCA_036276275.1. Taxonomy (GTDB): domain Bacteria; phylum Chloroflexota; class Limnocylindria; order Limnocylindrales; family CSP1-4; genus CF-46. The sequence continues at coordinate 11,657 of DASUPH010000499.1, read as the reverse complement.
TCGTCGGTCGCCCGGACGAGGATGATCGACGCGGACACGTCCGCGAACGCGCCGGCCTCGACGATGACGCCCTGCCGCTTGAGCGCACGGAGGCGGGCGATGTGATCGGCCCGGAACGGGACCCGCGTCTCGGCCGCGTCCGGGGCGTACGTCGCCTCGACGAACCAGATGGGCTCGGTCGGCGCGGGTGCCGCATCGCTCATGGCGTCTCCTCCATTCGGCATTCGATTCAGCCGGCCGGACCCGCCGATCCGCCCGTGATCAGGGCGATCGCCAGCCCGGCCATGATGATCCCGGCGAGATGGCTCCGGCTGACCTGCTCGTGGAGCAGGACGATCGCCAGGACGACGGTGGTCACCGGGTACAGCGACGAGAGCGTCGCGGCGATGTCGAGCCGGCCGGTCTGGGTCGCGAGGATGTAAAGGCCGTTGCCGGCGAGGTCGAGGACCGCGACGGCCGCGACCGCCGGCAGGACCGCCCGCTGGACGTGCCACGGTCGACGACCGAGCAGGACGATCGCGGCGATCGGGACGAGCGAGCCGAGCTTGATGACAACGAGGGGCCAGGCCACCCGATGCTCCGGGAAGGCACCCACCAGCACGTTGAAGAGGCCGAGGCCGATCCCGCCGAAGACCGCGTATTCGATCCCGGATGGGCGCCCGCCCGGGTCGACCGAACGCGAGACGAGGATGACCGCGATCAGGGCACAGCCGATGCCGGCGACGACCTCGGCCCCCGGCATCCCCTGGCGGGCGAACCCGACCGCGACGGGGAGGCTCGCGGCGATCAGGCCGGTGACCGGCGCGACGACGCCCATCCGACCGACCGCGAGCCCCGTGTACAGGCCGAGGATCCCGGCGACCGCGAGCACGCCGGCGAGCGCGGCCAGGATCAGGGTCGTCGCTCCGGGCATCGGCTCGCCGATCGCGACGGCCAGCCCGACCATGATGATCGCGCCGAGCGCATCGACGCCGAGCGCGACCCCGAGCACCGGTGCCCGGCGGCCCGTCCAACCGCCGCCGAAGTCGCCGGCGCCCCACGCGATGGCCGACGCGAGGCCGAATGCGACCGTCGCGAGCCCCGGCCCGACCGGGTCAGCCGTGGGCGGCCCCGGCGGCCTCGGGCACGGGAGCGCCATCGTCCTGCTCCGTCGGGCCGACGAGGGCGACGACCGAGTCGGCGGCCGCGTGGTAGCGATCCGAGGTCGTCAGGTAGATGACCTGGAAGTCACTTGCGATCTCCCGGAGCAGGTCGAGGGCCCGGGTCGCCCGGGCGTCGTCGAGGGTCACGAACGGGTCGTCGAAGATCAGCGGGGGACGGCGGTCGCCCGTGACGAGCCGGACGAGTCCCAGCCGAGCGGTCAGGTAGACGAGGTCGAGCGTGCCCTGGCTGAGCGACACGACGTCGACCCAGTCGCCCTTCTCGGGGGCGAACAGGCGGAGGTCGAGCGTCTTGTCGTCGACCGCGACCCGCCGGTAGCGCCCGCCGGTGACGCGTTCGATGTCGCCGACCATGCGCCGCTCGAGGTAGCGGGTGGCCGTCTTCATCGTCGCCTGCTCGGCAGTCTCGATCTCGTTCAGGGTCCGCTCGTAGACCCGAACCCGACGCTCCAGGGCGACGAGCTGATCGCGCCAGGCGATCAGGCGCTCGGCATGGCCGGCGACCTGCTCGGCGTCGACCGTGTTCGCGTCGACCCGGGCCCGGGCATTGGCCTCGTCGTCGCGGGCTCGTTCGAGCTCGGCCTCGAGATCGCGGACCTCGACCTCGAGCCGCTCGCGGGCACGTGGCTCCTTTGCGATCGGACCGAGCGCTTCGAGGGCGTGCGTCTTCTGCTCGACGTCGAGGGCCGCCGCGTCACGGACGTCCGGCAGCGTGTCGAGGGACTCCTTGCCGACGAGACCGTCGAGCTGGGCTCCCAGCTGCTGGATCCGGCCGACGTGCTCCTGCTCCCGGGTGAGGAGGCCCTCGGCCGCGGCGAGGTCCGGCAGGCCGAGGCCCAGCAGCTGCTGGGCGGTGTCGGCCTGGGCCTGGCGAAGCTCCGCCTCCATCTCGGATCGGCCGCGGAGCCGGCGGTCGATCTGGACGTCGCGCATCTGGGCCTGCATCCGGTCGCTCCGTCGGAGCCACAGGGCGACGAAGGCGAGGATGAAGCCGATTCCGGCGGCGATGCCGCCGAGGAGGCCCGGGATCGGGCCGAGGTCGATGACCTTCAACGTTCGCGCCGCGAAGGTCGCGCCGGCCACCAGGACGCCCACGATCACGAGGCCGATCGCGATCCGTGACAGCGGCCGCCAGGTCGGCTCGGGCGGGACCTCGAACCGGACGTCGACCTCGTCCGACAGCGCGGCCGTCAGCTCGCGGATCTTCGCGTCGAGGATCCGCAACCGGTTGACGATCTGCTCGAGGACCGGCAGCGGATTCGCCGATGGATGCGTCTCGCGCAGGCCGGCGAGCTCCTCCGAGACCGTGACCGCCTGGCGATATCGCTCGAATCGCTCCTGGGCACTGACCCGTTCCGCCGTCAGGCGTTCGGCCTGGCGCGCCTTCTCGAGGAGGGAGCGGCGTTCGACCAGGCTCACGTCGGCCTCGGACCGTCGTTCGCGGGCGCCCGACAACGTGTCGCGATCGCGCTCCAGCTGCGCCAACGCGAGCTCACCCTGCTCGACCGCGGCGCTCGACTGCTCGACGGCATCCTCGGCGACCTTGAGCCGACCCGGGTTTTTCGCGCCCTTCGTGTTCAGCTCGAAAATCGCCTTCTCGAGCTTCCGCCGGGCCCGCGAGGTGCCGCGGTCGGCACCGCTGATCGAGGACTGCAGCCGATCCCGGAGCGTCGACTCGTCGCGGTCGAGGTCGGCCAGCTCGTGATGGCGGACCGAGGCGGTCGAACGGAAGAACGCCTCGCTCGGGATCCCGGTCAGCTCCGCGAGGGCCTGGTCGGCAAGGGTCGGATCGGTGATCGTCTCGCCGTCGATCTCGAGTCGGACGGTGCCCTTCGAGCCGCGGAACGCCTTTTCGAGCGTCCCCTTCCGGACGCCGCGCTCCTCGTCATCGATCTCGAACTCGATCGAGATCACGGGTCGAGCCTCGTCCGCCGCATCCCACGACCGGAGGCCGTCGATGTCGGCGCCGCTGCTCGTCGCCTTGCGGGTCAGCACCAGCTCGATGGCCCGCTGGATCGTGGTCTTGCCGGCCTCGTTCGGGCCCTGGACGATCGTCAGCCCCGGTGACAGCGGGATCTCCAGCTCCCGGTAGCGCCGGAAGTCGTGGACCGTCAGCCGGGTGATCCTCACAGCGTCACCTCGTGACCGGCGAGCAGCAGCCTGCCGAGGCGAAGCGTGTCACGGAGCTCGGCGGCCTCGGCGGTCGCATTCGGCGAGCCCTCCGCCTCGAGCTCCGCGATCCGCCCCTCGACGTTGCGGATGAACGCGCCGGGGATCGTGTCCGGCGAGGGCAGGTTGCCCGAGGTCAGGGCCGGGATCGACATGTCGCGGACGCGGACCTTCAGGAACCTTGCCCTGAGCTGATCCTCGACTTCGTCGATCGACACGTCGAGCTCATCCGGCCGGACGCCCGTGAGGCGGACGTCAAGGACGAGATCCGGGTCGGCTCGACTGCCGAGCTGCTTGATCAGCGCGGGCTGGTCCTGGAGTGCGGCAGTGTCGACATCGAGCTTCTCGAACCGTGTCCGCCCGACGGTCCGGTCCTGGATCTGCACCGTGCGCACGCCAGCCGCCTCGTCGAGGTCGACGAGCAGGACCTTCCCGGCACCGTCCTGGGTGACCGAGACCGGCTCGGGCGCACCGGAGTAGGCGTAGGTCGTCGCGCCGGCCTTGCCCTGCTGGGTGGAATGCCAGTGCCCGAGGGCCAGGTAGTGAAGACCGGTCGCCTCGATCTCCTCGCGGGTGATGACGACCTCGTCGCGATCGGTCCGATCCGGGATCGCGAGCGATCCGTGGACCATCCCGACGTGCCACGAGGCGCGGCCGTCGCCGGCCACCCGGAGGTCGCGGAGCGGGCTGTTCGGCGCTCGCTTCGTCGCGAACACGGGGCCGTGGACCACCACGTCGCAGGCCTTCAGATGGACGCTCGGACGGTCCGGCGTGAGGACGGTCACCAGGTCGTCGTCGACCGTCGAGCCGGCCATCGCGGCGAGGTCGTGGACCCGGTACAGCGAAGCGCGATCGTAGACGTCGTGGGTCCCGGGGATGATCACGGTCCGGATCTTCGCCCCGACGAGCCGCTTCAGCTCGGCGGCGACGCGCTCGACCGAGCGCTTCGGCTGCGTATTCGAGTCGAACAGGTCGCCCGCGATGAGGACGATGTCGACCTTCTCGCTGATCGCGAGATCGACCGCGGCAATGAACGCCGCGAACTGCCGTTCGCGCTGGGCCGCGGCCTGCTCGCCGAGGTCGGCGTGGCGTGCCCCGAGGTGGACGTCGGCGGTGTGCAGCAGTCGGAGCATCCGGTTGGCCCTGGCCTCCTGTCCCGTCACGTGACGAGGCGGGGTGGCTGGCCAGATCGCCTGCCCGTCCCCGGCCGTTCGATCTGGTGCGAGCGAGGCGCCCCCTGGCCCTCGCTCGCCACCTCGACTCTGGATGGCCATTGTGACAGGTCGGATGTCACGATCGCCACCCGCCAGCCGGCTGGCGATGGTCCCCGCTCACGCTCCGTTTTCGGCGTCCCGCCCTCTGATCCGGCCGTTCCAGCGCGTGCAACGCCGGTTTCGGACCATCGGTGTATGGTGCCGCCATCGAACAACCGGTGCGCCCCGAGACAGGGACTCCATAACGGCACCTGGGTAGCAGCGCCGGACCTTCCCGACGCACCCGCAACATCCCGTCTGCCGATGTGGCCGCCCCGAGCGCCCCGGGCCACGATTGCGCCTGAGGAGAGGAAGGTTTCGTGACCTACGTCGACCGAACGTTGACCTGTGTCGACTGCGCGGTGGAGTTCATCCACTCGGCCGCCGACCAGGAGTACTACGTCCAGAAGGGCTTCGCCTCGGACCCGAAGCGGTGCACCAGCTGTCGAGCCAGCCGGCGGGCGAGTCGCGAGGCGGGCTACGACGTCCGTGACATCGGTGGCCCGCGCGGCTACGAGCGCGGTGACGACCACGTCGCCCGCGAGTACTTCGCGGTGATCTGCTCATCGTGTGGCAACCAGGCGCAGGTTCCATTCAAGCCGCGCATGGATCGACCCGTCTATTGCTCCGATTGCTTCCGGCAGGTCAAGCCCGACTGACGCTTTGCCCGTGGCATGAGCCCTCGCCGCCGTTTGGCTGCCAGGGGACCTAGAGCCGGAAGACGTCGCCGCGGCGGAAGCGCTCCCGATGGCGACCCTGCCAGACCGTGACCCGGCCGCGGCCCTGGACCTGCCACGCGCCGTCCCGCCCGATGACGGCCGTCTCCTCGTCGATGCCGAGGATCGGCAGTCCGCGTGGAGCCTGGAGGACGAGCAGGGCCGACAGCGCCTCCGGCCAGGCGTCGTAGTGGGGGATGACCGTCGCGCCCGGCACGATCCCGAGCCCGTTTCGCCAGCGGAGCGGCCAGAACAGGCGCCGGCCCCGGAGATCCCAGTGCCGGCCGGCCAGCGTCATCGCCCCGGCGGAGCAGCCGGCAAGGACGGCGCCTCGTTCGTGGGCAGCGACGAGCGCAGCACCGACCGGCGACGACGCGAGCGAGTCGGTCAGGTGACCCGGCTTGCCGCCAGAGAGGTAGACGAGGTCCGCCTCGCCGATCGCCTGGACATGGGAGGCGTCCTCGGCGTCGAGGCGATCGCGGACGAACACCGGCTCGACCTCCGCACCGAGCGCCGCGAAGTGCTCGACGCCCATCGTGGCCCAGCGCTGGAAGACCTCGTCGCCATCCGGCCACGAGGCGGTCGGAAGAACCACGACGCGGGGCCGCTTCCGGCCCGTTGCGGCCAGGAGCCCGGCGTCGACCTCGGCCATCGCGGGCAGGAACTCACCTGAGCCCACGAGGGCGACCGGTCCCGGCATGCGCGAGAGCATAGCCGTGGCTGTGCGAAACTGCCGCGATGTCGCGGTCGCAGCGTTGGACCCTCGTCGCGGCGATCCTCGGATCCGGGATCGTCTTCCTCGACGGCACGGTCGTGAACATCGCCCTGAAGAAGATCGGCGAGGAGCTGCCGACCACCTTCCTGGGCGTGCTCGAGGGCCAGGCGTACGTCGTCAGCGGCTACCTCGCCGTCCTCGCCGCGCTCCTGATCATCGCCGGCGCCCTGGCCGACTTCTACGGCCGGCGACGGATCTTCGTCATCGGTCTGGTCGCGTTCGGCGCGATCTCGGTCCTGTGCGGCCTGGCTCCGACGCTCGAGATCCTCGTCGTCGCCCGCGTCCTCCAGGGCGCCGCCGGCGCGCTCCTCGTGCCGGGCTCGCTCGCGATCATCACCGCGACGTTCGACGGGGAGGCACGCGCCCGGGCCTTCGGGCTATGGGCGTCGGCAACCTCGGCCCTGACCCTGATCGGGCCGATCCTCGGCGGCGTCCTCGTCGACAGCCTGTCGTGGCGGGTGGCGTTCCTCATCAACGTCCCCCTCGTCGCGATCGCCGTCTGGGCCGCCCGGACCCAGGTCCAGGAGTCGCGCGACCCCAAGGCAGACGGTCGATTCGACTGGCTCGGGGCGATCGTCGGGGCGATCGCGATCGGTGGGCTGGCCTTCGGCGCGATCCGCGGCCAGGAGCGGGAGTGGCAGGATTCGCTGGCGTGGATCGCCCTCGGCGCGGGAGCGATCGCGTTGATCGCGTTCCCGTTCCTCATGGCCATCCGCCCCCGACCCCTCGTGCCCCTGTCGCTGTTCCGGATTCGCGACTTCGCCGTCATCAACTTCTCGACGTTCCTGATCTACGGGGCGCTGTACGTCACGTTCAGCTACACCGCGCTCCTCTTCCAGGGCACGCTGGGCTACAACGCCCTGGGCGCCTCGATCGTCGGCATCCCGGCCGGCGTCCTGCTGACGGTCCTGTCGGCCCGGGTGGGCAGCCTGACCGGGCGCTTCGGGCCGCGGATCTTCCTCGTCGCGGGCCCGCTGCTCATGGCCGCCGGCCAGCTCTGGTACGCCCGCCTGCCCGCGGCCTCGAAGCCGTGGCTGCCGGACTTCGGCCACGCCTCCACGCTGATCCCCCCACTTGACGTCCTGATCGACGTGATGCCCGCGGTGATCCTCGGCGGCATCGGCATCTCGCTGGTCGTGGCACCGCTGACGAGCACGCTGATGAGCTCGATCCCGGCCCGCAACTCGGGGCTCGGATCGGCGATCAACAACGCCCTCTCACGGGTCGGTCAGCCGCTGCTCGGGGCACTGATCTTCGTCGCAATCACCGCCTCGTTCTACAGCTCGATGGCCGCTCGTGTCCCGGGCCTCGACCCGTCGGACCCGGCCGTTCGGGCGGCGATCGTCCCGCTCAACCCACCGAAGCCCGGCGTCTCGGTGGAGGCCTCCGCCGCGGCCAAGCAGGCGTCGGTCGATGCGTTCCACCTCGCGGCGCTCGTGTCGGCCGGGCTGCTGGTCGCCGGCGCCGTGGTCAACGGGGTGGGGCTCAAGGGCGGCGCCACGAACGCGGCGAGCGCCAGCGCCACGCCCGCCGCGGCCGACTGAGCGGGGCAAGAGTCGAGAACCGCCGGACACGACGAAGCCGGGCGGTCGCCCGCCCGGCTCTGGGTCGTTTCGGCCGGTGACGGTCAGGCCGGCGGCGCCCCCTCGTTGTCGTCGGGGGTCGTCGGCGGCGCAGCCGGTGCGCTCGGCGCGCTGGTCGGGTAGGCCGGCGGGGGCGGGGCCGCAGGCGGAGGAGCCGCCGGAGGCGTCGTGGTGCTGCCGGCCGAGAAGTTCGGCATCGCCGGCTTCTCGATCTGGTACTCCTGCCAGGCGCCCCACGCCATGAGGGCGGCGCCGATCGCCTCGAGCACGAGGGCGATGACCCCGATCCCGAAGCCGAGGAGCCCGAGATACCGGAGCGATGTGAGGACGTCGATCGCGGTGAGCAGGGCAACGATGCCGGCGATCCCGAGGACCAGGAGCGGAACCGGCACGGGCCAGTTGATGTTCTGGTTCGGCGCGTACTTCAGGTAGTAGATCGCGAGCACTGCGATGGCGCCGAGCAACGAGATCGTTCCGGCTCCGATCCCGTAGCCGGCGATGCTCACGATCCAGCCGAGGATGACCAGACCGGCACCGATCGCCGTCATGCGCTCGCGCGGATTGAACTTTTCCCAAATCGCCATGGACCTCGCCTCCCTTGCCGGAACTTCGTCCCAACTGCAACGCAGTCGCCCGGTGGCCCGTAGCGTACTCAGCCCGGCAACCCCTGTGCAGCCGTTTCGGCGCGGACGGGCACCAGGATCGACCACGATACTCCCGGGATGACGACGCCACGCACGCCACGGGACTGGGATGCCGCCGCATACGATCGCATCGCCGATCCGCAGGCCCGCTGGGGGAGTGCCGTTCTCGCGCAGTTGCCGCTGCGTGGCGACGAGACGGTCCTCGACGCCGGCTGTGGCAGCGGCCGCGTGACGCAGATGCTCGCCGAGCGGTTGCCGCGGGGTCGCGTCGTCGCGCTCGACGCCTCGCCCTCGATGATCGACGAGGCGCGTGCCCGGCTGGCGAGGTTCGGCGATCGGGTGGCCTACGTCGTCGCCGATCTCGGGCGGCCGTTGCCGCTCGGTCCGCTCGCGCCGGTCGACGCGATCCTGTCGACGGCGACGTTCCACTGGGTTCCCGACCACGATGCCCTGTTCACGAACCTCGGGGAGATCCTGCGGCCGGGTGGGCGGCTCGTGGCCCAGTGCGGCGGCAGCGGCAACATCGCCTCGATCCGGGCAGTCCTGGCGACGATCGGCGACGGCTGGATCGGGACTGGCCACTTCGAGACGCCCGAGGCCACGGCGACGCGGCTCGCCCGTGCGGGCTTCGTCGACATCGAGACCTGGCTTCATCCCGAGCCGACCAGGTTCGAGCCGGGCGAGCCCTTCGAGACGTTCCTCCGGACCGTGGTCCTCGGCAACCACGTCGACCGGCTCCCCCCGACCGAGCGCGACGCGTTCGTGGCTGACGTCGCCGGGCGTCTCGGCAAACCCGAGATCGACTACGTCCGGCTGAACATCGTCGCGCGTCGCGGCTGATCGCGGCCGACGCGGCAGCGTGTGCCCTCCGAGACCTAGCGGGCGGTCCGGAACGCCTCGCCGTGACCCGGGATCACGATATCGGCTGCCTCGAGGATCCGACGACGTTGCACCTCGAGGATCGCCTGGTCGGGGGCGACCGGATCGATCTCGGGCGTCCGGTCGGTCCGCCACCAGAGATGGGTCAGGGCGTACACGCTGTCGTCTGCCTCGACGACCAGCGACGCGTCCTCCTCGGAGTGGCCGGGCGTCAGCCACAGCTGGGCGTGCTCCGTCATCTGCCAGCCGTCGCCGCCGTGGTCGAGCCACAGGTCGTCCCGGTAGCGGGCCCAGAAGTCGATCACCTCCGCGTTCGGGAAGAGGGCGACGTTCATCGTGTGATCCGGGTGGTGGTGGCTCAGGAACACGTGGGTCACCGCCTCCGGCGGGATCCCTCGGGCCGCCAGGGGATCGAGGATCAAGCCGCGTGACGCGACCAGGCCCGGGTCGGCGACGATGATCGCGTCTCCATCGCGGATCAGGCTGATGCTGCTGCCGACACGACTGTCGTCGCGGATGTAGCCGGGGTGGATCAGCTCGACGGTGGCCATCGGGGCAGTCTACGGCCCCCTTCCGGGCGGCGCGGGGCGTCGCGACCGTCCCGCCCGTCGCGCCCCGTCGCTGGTCCGTCGGCCGGAGTGTCATCCTCGGGCCATGCCACACCCCGAGGATGCCGCCGAGCTCGTCCTGACCGGCGGCCACGTCCACACGGTCGACGCGGCCCGGCCCCGCGCTGACGCCGTCGCCGTCCGCGGCGAACGGATCGTGGCGGTCGGATCCATAGCCGATGTCGCGCCGTGGATCGGTCCCCGAACGCGCGTCATCGACCTGGCCGGGCGGCTGCTCCTGCCCGGCTTCCAGGACGCCCACATCCATCCGATCTCGTCCGGGGTGGAGAGCCTCCGATGCGACGTGTCCGAAGTGCATCCGCGGGCGGCCGTGTTCGAGAAGATCCGGGCCTACGCCGACGCCCACCCGGAGCTGGACTGGATCGTCGGCAGCGGCTGGTACATGGGCGACTTCCCCCGTGGCGTCCCGCATCGCGCCGACCTCGACGCCGTCGTCGCCGATCGGCCGGCGTTCCTGCCGAACCGGGACGGTCACACGGCGTGGGTCAACAGCCGCGCCCTCGAGCTCGCCGGGATCGATCGCGACACGCCCGATCCCAGCGGCGGCAGGATCGAGCGCGACCCGGATGGGACGCCGAGCGGCTGCCTCCACGAGACGGCGGCCGAAATCGTCGAGCGGCTCCTCCCGCCGACGACCGTCGACGACCGGGCCGAGGGCCTGCGGATAGCCCAGGCCTACCTCCACAGCCTCGGGATCACGGCCTGGCAGGACGCGATCGTCGAGCCCGGGAGCCTCGCCGCGTATCGCCGGGCGTCAGCCGAAGGCTGGCTGACGGCCCGGGTCGAAGCGGCGCTGTGGTGGGAGCGCGACGAAGGCCCGGAGCAGATCGAGAAGTTCATCGACGCGTCCCGGGCGGTCGCGTCCGAGCCGGGCCGGCTCCGGGCGAACAGCGTGAAGCTGATGATGGACGGCGTCCTGGAGACGTTCACGGGCTCGATGCTCGACCCGTATCTCGGCCCGGACGGCCGCCCGACGACGAACCGTGGCATCGACTTCATGGACCCCGAGAGCCTCGGCGGGTACGTGGCCCGGATCGACGCCGCGGGACTGCAGCCCCACTTCCACGCGCTGGGCGACCGCGGCGTGCGCAATGCCCTCGACGCCGTGGAGGTCGCCCGCCGGACCAACGGCCCGAGCGACACCAGGCCCCATCTTGCCCACATCCAGGTCATCCATCCCGACGACATTCCGCGCTTCGCGGCCCTCGACGCGGTCGCCAACGCCCAGCCCCTCTGGGCCTCCCACGATCCGACGATGGACGAGCTGACGATCCCCTTCCTCGGACCGGAACGGGCAGGCTGGCAATACCCGTTCGGGTCGCTCGTGCGGGCCGGTGCGCGCCTGGCGATGGGCTCGGACTGGGCCGTTTCGACCGCGAACCCGCTCGAGGAGATCGAGGTCGCCGTGACCCGGGTCTACCCGGGGTTCCGCGGTCAGGCGGCGCCGTTTCTCCCCGACGAGGCACTCACCCTCGCCGTTTCGATCGCGGCGTTCACCCTCGGCTCGGCGTGGGTCAATCATCTCGACGTCGACACGGGCTCGATCGAGGTCGGCAAGCTGGCGGACCTGACCGTGATCGATCGCGACCTCTTCGCGGCCGATGCGGGCCCGATCGCCGATGGCCACGTCCTCGCCACGTTCGTCGGCGGAGCGGCCGTCTTCGAGGACGCGGCGCTCGGCTGAGCGAGCCGTGCCGCCCATGACCGGCGGGCCCTCGCGGAGGGCGAGTGGCGGCCGCTGGATCCGGCTGGCGCGACGCTGCGCGACGTCGATCGACCGGCCGACCTCGTCGACCGCGAGGCCACCGTTCAGGACGGCTAGCTCCCGGACAACGACGAACGCGTCCGC
>DASUPH010000498.1:0-5563 GCA_036276275.1 Candidatus Limnocylindrales bacterium | reverse complement strand
CAAGAAGTAACCACAGAAGCAGTGAGTAAGGAACGACCACGATGACGCGAGTCGCCTCACGCGGCGCCGCCCGACAGAAGCGCCACGACCGGATCCGCCTGACCATGGCGGGATCCGCGGAGCGGCCGCGCCTCGCGGTCTTCCGCAGCAACATCCACATCTACGCGCAGGTCATCGACGACGCCTCCGGGCGGACGCTGGCTGCTGCCTCGACCCTCGAGAAGGAGCTTCGCGGCTCCAAGTCGACGAAGACCGAGGAGGCGGCCGTCGTGGGCCGGCTCGTCGCCGAGCGGGCGAAGACCGCCGGTGTCGAGCGCGTCGTCTTCGATCGGGCCGGGTTCCGGTACCACGGGCGGATCAAGTCGCTCGCCGATGCCGCCCGCAAAGCCGGCCTCGACTTCTGATCACAAGGAGCTGACGTGGCACGGATCGATCCCAACAAGCTCGCGCTCGAGGAGCGCGTCGTCCAGATCAACCGGGTGGCGAAGGTCGTCAAGGGCGGCCGCCGCTTCAGCTTCAGCGCGATCGTCGTCGTCGGCGATGGCGCCGGTCACGTCGGTGCCGGCCTGGGCAAGGCCGGCGAGGTCCCCGAAGCGATCCGCAAGGGCGTCGAGGACGCGAAGAAGAACCTGATCCGGATCCCGATGGTCGGGACGACGATCCCCCACGAAGTCCGCCAGGTGTTCTCGGCGTCGCGGGTCATGCTGAAGCCCGCCTCGCAGGGCACCGGCGTCATCGCCGGCGGTGCGGTCCGCGCGGTCGTCGAGGCCGCCGGCATCCGCGACATCCTGGCCAAGACGCACGGCTCGACCAACCCGGTCAACGTGACTCGCTGCACGATCGAGGCGCTTCGCAGCCTGCACTCCGCCGAAGAGCTCAGCGCCCGTCGCGGCGTCCGCCTCACGAGCCGGATCTCGGGCCAGCCGGCGGCGGTCGCGGTGGAGGCCGGCGATGGCCGATAAGCTTCGCGTCACCCAGATCAAGAGCACGATCAGCCACATCGCCCGGAACCGGGCCACGGTCCGCGCCCTCGGGCTGAAGCGGATCGGCCACACGGTCGAGATCCCCGACAATCCTGCGACCCGCGGCATGGTCCGCGCCGTCCGCTTCCTCGTCAGCGTGGACGAAGTCTCCGACGCCGCGCCCAGGCGGGAGGCGGCCGGGCGGTCCGCCGCGAGTCCGTCCGAGGACCGAGGCGACGGGGCAGCCGCCTCCAGCCATCGGTCCGAGGACTCCGAGGAGAAGGCATGAAGCTACACGACCTCCGTCCCCCGGACGGATCCCACACCGCCCGGACCCGGGTCGGTCGCGGCATCGCTGCCGGCAAGGGCAAGACTGCCGGCCGCGGCACCAAGGGCCAGAAGGCCCGCGCCGGCGGCTCGATCCCGCCCTGGTTCGAGGGTGGCCAGACGCCGCTCCACATGCGGATCCCGAAGCTGCGTGGCTTCAAGAACCGGTTCAAGGTCGTCTACGAGGTCGTGAATGTCGGGGCCATCGCCCAGCGCTTCGACGCCGGCGCGTTCGCCGAGGCCGGCAGCGCCCCGAAGAAGGGCGAGCAGTTGACGATCAACGCCGACATCCTGCGGGCGGTCGGTCTGGTCCGCGACGTCCGCAAGCCGCTCAAGGTCCTCGGCGGCGGCGAGCTGTCCGCGGCGCTCTTCGTCGTGGCCGACGCATTCACGAAGTCGGCGACCCAGAAGATCGAGGCCGCCGGCGGCGCGGTGTCGGTCCTCGAGGTCCCATCCGAGACGAAGCCGGCCCTCGGCGTGGGGGAGGAAGGCGCCAGGACCGCCCGCGAGCCGCGAACGGCCGCCGGCCGTGCCGCCGCCGAGCGGAAGGTCGACGCCCGGGCGACGCGTGCAGCCGACGCGGCCGAGCGCGAAGCCGAGGCCACCGCGACGATCGACGCCAAGGCCGCGAAGACGGCCAAGGCGGCCAAGCCACCGAAGGCCGAGAAGGCCGAGAAGGCCGAGAAGGCCGACGCAGACGCTGACGCGGCCACCGCCGACGCGGAGCCCGTCATCGGCGACGCGACCGGCGCCGACGCGGAGCCGGTTGTCGACGCAGACGCGGTCACGGACGAGCCCGACGCCGTCGACCCTCAGGTCCCCGATGCGGCGGCGAGCCCGCTCGAGCCGGCCGACGCGACCGTCGGGTCGGACGATCCGGCCGCCGACATCGCCACGGAGACCGACGCAGCCGACGACGGCGAGAACGCGTAACCCGTGTTCGACTCCCTGCTGAACGCCTTCCGGGCGCCCGACATCCGGCGCCGGCTGCTGTACGTCCTCGGGATCCTGGTCGTCTTCCGGTTCCTGGCCCACGTGCCGGTCCCGGGCGTCGACCAGGCCCAGCTCGCGACGTACCTCCAGAGCAACGCCCTGTTCGGCGTCCTGGACCTGCTGTCGGGCGGCGGCCTGTCGAGCTTCTCGGTGGTCGCGCTCGGAGTCAACCCGTACATCAACGCCTCGATCATCATGCAGCTGATGACGGGCGTCGTCCCGTCCCTCCAGTCGCTCCAGCGTGAGGGCGAGTACGGCCGCAACAAGATCAACCAGTACACCCGCTACCTGGCCGTGCCAATGGCGCTCCTCCAGTCGTACGGGTTCCTGGCCCTCCTGAACTCGCAGGGCATCCTGTCGAGCGGCTTCGACCTGTCGAACGGGGCGACGCTCACCCAGATCGCCACCCTGACCGCGGGTTCGATGACCCTGATGTGGCTGGGCGAGCTGATCACCGAGAAGGGGATCGGCAACGGTATCAGCTTCATCATCTTCGCCGGCATCGTCAGCCGCGCCCCGACCGCGATCGGCGGCTTCCTCTCGACGCCGAACCTGCCGCTCGTCATCGGGTTTGCCCTGATCGCGATCGTCTCGGTCGCGGTGATCATCTACATCCAGGAAGGCCAGCGCCGGATCCCGATCCAGTACGCGAGCCGGGTCCGCGGCCGGCGGATGTACCAGGGCGGTCAGACGTTCCTGCCGCTGCGGGTCAACCAGGCCGGCGTCATTCCGATCATCTTCGCGATCAGCATCCTGCTGTTCCCGCAGCAGATCGCCTCGTACTTCACCGGTTCCGAAGTCGACTGGGTCGCGAAAGCGGCCCAGGCGATCGTCGGCTTCTTCAACCCGTCCACGATCCCCTATGTCGTCCTGTACTTCCTGCTCACGGTCGGCTTCACGTACTTCTACACGGCGTTCACCTTCAAACCGGACGACACCGCCGAGCAGCTCCGCAAGAACGGCGGATTCATCCCCGGGATCCGGCCGGGCCGGCCGACCGCCGACTACCTGGCCCGGGTCGTGACCCGGATCACGATCGCCGGCGCCCTCTTCCTCGGCATCGTCGCGACCCTCCCGACGGTCCTCGGCCTGTTCTTTCCGTCCCTGTCGGGGATCGCCCTCGGCGGCACGGGTCTCCTGATCGTCGTGAGCGTCATCGTCGAAACCATGAAGCAGATCGAAGCCCAGCTCCTCATGCGGAACTACGAGGGCTTCATCCGGTGAAGCCGGCGATCGATCGGGCGCCCAGAGTCAAGCCATGACCGTCGTGGTGCTGCTCGGCGCGCCCGGAGCCGGCAAAGGTACCCAGGCTCCGGTCCTTGCCCAGCACCTCGGGGTTCCGGTCCTCGCCTCGGGTGACCTGCTCCGGGCGGCCGTTGCCGCAGGGACGGCCCTTGGGCGTGAGGCCGATCGCTTCATGAGCCGCGGCCAGCTGGTCCCCGACGAGACGATCGTCCGGGTGTTCCTCGACCGTCTCGAGCGACCGGACGCCGGCGACGGGGCCATCCTCGACGGGTTCCCCCGGACACGGGTCCAGGCCGAGGCCCTCGACCGGGCCTTTGCCGGCGCCGATCGCCGGGTCGATCGGACGATCCTCATCGACGTCGCGACCGAGGACCTCATCAAGCGGATGGCGAACCGCCGGATCTGTACGGCCAACGGCCACGTCTACAACCTGGCGTCGAACCCGCCGCACGAAGACCTCGTCTGCGACCTCGACGCGTCCGAGCTCGTTCAGCGTCCCGACGACAACGAGGCAACCGTCCGGGCCCGGATGAACGAGCAGATCCCGCCGCTCCTCGACGTGGTCGACTACTACCGGGAGAAGGGCGTCCTCCAGACGATCGACGGTCGTGAGCCGATCGCCGACGTCAGCGCCCGGATGCTCCGCGCGCTCGGCGTCGCGCCCGGCCAGGTGTCGGCCTGATGGTCAGCCGCAAGTCGCGTCGCGAGATCGAGAAGATGCGGACGGCCGGCCGGATCGTGGCCGAGGTCCTGGCCCTCGTCGAGTCGGAGCTGAAGCCCGGCGTCTCGACCGCCCATCTCGACCGCCTCGCCGAGCGCCACATCCGTTCGGCCGGTGCCGTGCCGTCGTTCAAGGGCTACGGCCACCGCAGCAACCCGTTCCCGGCCAGCCTCTGCATCTCGATCGACGACGAGGTCGTCCACGGCATCCCCGGCGAGCGCCAGATCCGGGACGGCCAGATCGTGTCCGTCGACGCCGGCGCGATCTATGACGGTTGGCATGGCGACGGCGCGCGAACGTTCACGGTCGGTCAGCCGCCGACCGAGGTCGTCGATCTGATCAATACGACCCGAATGGCGATGATGGCGGGGATTGCGGCGGCCGTCCCGAACGCCAATCTCGGCGACATCTCGGGCGCGATCGAGGACGCCGCCGGGCCCGGCGGGTATGGCATCGTCCGGCAGTTCGTCGGCCACGGTATCGGCACGGAGATGCACCAGGAGCCGCAGGTCCCGAACTATCGGACCGGCGTCCGGGGCATGAAGCTGGCGCCCGGGATCTGCCTCGCCATCGAGCCGATGCTGACCCTCGGCAGCGGCGATGTCGCCGTCAAGCCCGACGGCTGGACGGTCGTCACGAAGGACGGTTCGCTGGCCGCCCACTTCGAGCACACGATCGCAGTAACGGACCATGGGCCGGAGATCCTGACGACGATCTGATGTTGATCGTGGATTTGCCGGGTTCGGCCATCTTTGATACGCTATGCGTTCGTGTGTCGGCCCCCTCGGGCCGGCACTCAGCGTGAGAAAGGGAAGCTAGAACGCCCGTGGCCAAGCGAGATGCGATCGAGGTGGAGGGGACGGTCATCGAGCCGCTTCCGAACACGATGTTCGCCGTCGAGCTGGAGAACGGTCACCGCGTCCTGGCCCACATCAGCGGCAAGCTGCGGATGAATTTCATCCGGATCCTGCCGGGAGACCGCGTCCGGGTGGAGCTGTCGCCCTACGACCTCACCCGCGGTCGTATCACCTACCGCCTGAAGTGACCGGCTCGCCGGCCTGCATGAAACACGAGTCGAGGATCCGTTGAAAGTCAGAGCTTCCGTCAAGGCGCGCTGCGACAACTGCAAGGTCATCCGTCGCCACGGCACCGTGATGGTCATCTGCACCAACCCGAAGCACAAGCAGCGGCAGGGGTAAGCGATGGCACGCATTGCCGGCGTCGACATCCCGCGCGAGAAGCGCGTGGAGGTCTCCCTCACCTACATCTTCGGGATCGGGTTGCCGACGGCGCAGAAGATCCTGACCCAGACGAA
>DASUPH010000497.1:0-3819 GCA_036276275.1 Candidatus Limnocylindrales bacterium | reverse complement strand
ACCGCGAATCGCGGGGCGCCGACGAGCAAACGGCTCGGCCGATTCCTCGATCGCTGGCTGCTGCCGCTGTACGTCGTCGGCGTGACGTCGTACCTGATCCTGCCCGTGGCCGTGATGATCCTGTTCAGCTTCAACGACCCGACGGGACGTTCCAACCTCGTCTGGCGCGAGTTCTCGCTCGACGCCTGGCTGAACCCGCTCGGGCGGCCGGGTCTCGAGGAGGCCGTTCGCAACAGCCTGCTGATCGCGGCGATCTCGACGGTCGTCGCGACCGTCCTGGGGACGATGATCGCCCTGGCCCTCGTCCGCTACTCGTTCCGCGGCCGGGGTGTGACGAACGGGCTGATCTTCCTGCCGATGTCGACGCCCGAGATCGTCCTCGGGGCGTCCCTGCTGACGTCCTTCATCGCATCGGTCCAGCTGCCCTTCGTCCCGGAAGGAGTGGTCTACCCGCTCAGCCTCCGGACGATCGTCATCGCCCACATCATGTTCAACATCAGCTACGTCGTGGTCACGGTGAAGGCCCGCCTCGTCGGCTTCCCGCGCCACCTCGAGGAAGCGGCGATGGACCTCGGGGCGAACGAGTGGACGACGTTCTGGAAGGTCACCTTCCCGCTGATCCTGCCGGGCGTCGTCGCGGCGGGCCTGCTGGCATTCAGCCTGTCGATCGACGACTACGTCGTCACGAGCTTCACGTCCGGAGCGACGCAGACGTTCCCGCTCTACATCTACGGCGCGCAGCTCCGGGGGATCCCCGTCCAGGTCAACGTCATCGGGACGATGATCTTCATCTCGGCTGTGGGCCTGGTGATCCTGACGACGATCTGGCAGCGGCGCGTCGCCGCGCGCGACTTCGCGCCCGCTCCGGTCGCCGAAGCCTGACACTGACCGAAGACGAACCGCCGAAGAGACGCCGAGGGCCATCGCCGTGACCGCAACACCCGTCCGACCCCACGCTTCGCCGCCGGCGGGGACCCCCCTCCCCGACCGCTCCGTCATCCCGCCCGTTTGGGGCCGGATCACGAACCTGCTCGTCGATCGGGGCGAGGGCGCGTGGCTGATCACGACGGACGGCGAACGCTACCTCGACTACTCGTCGGGGATCGGCGTCACGAACACCGGGCACGCTCATCCGCGGGTCGTCGCCGCGGTCCAGGAGCAGGCCGCCCGGCTCCTCCACGGTCAGCAGAACATCCTCTATCACGAGGCCGGCCTGCGGCTCTACGACCGGCTGACGCGGGTCCTCCCCGGCAAGGGCTGGGGCGCGTTCCTGTCGAACAGCGGGGCGGAGGCGGTCGAGGCCTCGGTGAAGCTCGCCCGGATCGCGACCGGCCGGCCGGTCATCCTCGGCTTCCGTTACGGCTACCACGGCCGGACCGGCCAGACGATGGCCCTGACGACGGCAAAGGATGTGTACCGCGGCCACTTCGAGCCGCTGCCCGGGAGCGTCTACCACACGGCCTACCCGTACTGCTTCCGGGCCCCCGGCGGAGCCCATGCCCCGGATGCCAACTGCACGTGCGACTGGGAGGCCCAGCTCGACCTGACCTTCCACCAGTACGTCTACCCCGAGCACGTGGCCGCGATCATCGTCGAGCCGGTCCTCGGCGAGGGCGGCTACCTCGTCCCGCCACCGGCGTTCATGCCGCGACTCCGCGAGATCACCCGCCAGCACGGGATCCTGCTGATCGCCGACGAGGTGCAGACGGGCTTCGGGCGGACCGGCGAGATGTTCGCGGTCCGGCACTGGGACGTCGAGCCGGACATCCTCGTCATGGCCAAGGGGATCGCGTCGGGCCTGCCGCTGTCGGCGATCGTCGCCCAGCGCTCGATCATCGACAAGCTGCCGCCGGGCTCCCACGGCGGGACGTACGGCGGCAACGTCGTCGCCTGTGCCGCGGCCAACGCGACCCTCGACGTGATCGAGGACGAGGGCCTGGTGGCGAACGCCCGGGAGCGGGGCGCGCAGTTCCTCGCCGGCCTGCGGGCGCTTGCGCCAAGGTACCCCTCGATCGGCGACGTCCGCGGCCTGGGGCTGATGCTCGCGCTCGAGTTCGTCAAGCCGGGCGAGGGCGACGGCCGGGTCCCGAACCCGGACGTGACGAAGCGGGTCCAGGCGGAAGCGCTCGCTCGGAAGCTGATCGTCCTCACCGCGGGCACATACGTGAACGTGGTCCGGATCATCCCGCCGCTGATCACGACGGCCGACGAGGTCGATCAGGCGTTGCGGATCCTCGACGAGAGCCTGTCCGCCGCCGGCGCATGACGACCGCCGATCCGCTCGATCGGCTGCCGCAAGCGGCGTTGGGACCGTGGGCGTCACTCGAGGCGTAGCCCCGGCGGCGATCCGGGTCGTCCCCGCGACGCCGGATCGCTGGGCCGACGTCGTGACCCTGCTCGGTGGCAACGGCGACGTGGGCTGCTGGTGCCAGGCGCCCCGCGGCCGAGCCGCCGGCTACGGGAAGGCGCGCCCGGGCGCGCGACGTGAGGCGCTCCGCGCCCAGATGGACGAGGAGCCGCCGCCCGGGATGCTCGCGTACGTGGACGGCGAGGTCGCCGGCTGGTGCGGCTTCGGGCCACGCCCCAGCCTGCCGAGTCTCGTCAACTCGCGGACGATCCCGCGGATCGACGACAAGCCGGTCTGGTCGATCCTCTGCTTCAACATCCGCGTCGGGTACCGCCGGCGCGGTGTCGCGGCCGCGCTCCTCAACGGCGTGATCGACTACGCCCGACGGTCCGGGGCGCCCGGCGTCGAGGCCTATCCGATCGACCCCGAGGGTGGCCGGGTCAACGCGAACTTCGGCTACGTCGGGGTGACCCCGATGTTCGAGAAAGCCGGCTTCCGGCGGGTCGTCGAGACCGCAGCCCACAGCGACCGCCGGCCGCGGATCCTCATGCGTCTGGAGTTCAAGCCCGGCCCGACGTCGGCCACGCCGTGACCGGCAACGTCGCCGCCGTCCGCGAGGAGATCGTCCGGGTCGCCCGCTTGCTGCGCGAACGGGGACTCGCGGTCGGAACCTCCGGCAACGTCGGGGCGCGTCTCGACGACGGCCGGATCGCGATCACCCCGTCGACGATGGACTACGACGAGATGACGGCGGACGACGTGGTCATCGTGGGCCCGGACGGGTCTGCCTCGGAGGGCCATCGCCGGCCGAGCTCGGAGCTGCCGCTCCACGTCGCGGTGTTCGCCGCCCGGCCGGCCGTCCGAGCGATCGTCCATACCCACTCGCCATTCGCCACGACGTTCTCGGCCGCGCGGCGCGAGATCCCGGCGGTCCACTACGTGCTGGCGCTCCTCGTCGCACCCGGGCGGGACACGATCCGGGTCGCACCGTACGCGACGTTCGGCACCGAGGCGCTGGGTCGCAATGTCGCCGCGACGCTCGGCGAGGACAACGCCGTGCTCATCGCGAACCACGGGGCCATCGCGGTCGGCCAGACGCTGGCGTCGGCGTTCGGGCGCGCGGAACGGGTCGAGGAGCTGGCGATGCTCGCCTGGCGTGCGCAGCAGATCGGCGGCGCGACGCTGCTCGACGCAGACGAGCTGGATCGCGTTCGCGCCCAGATGGGGCGCTTTCCCCGCCAGATTGGCGGCGGATGACGCTCGGCTAGACTCCGCCCATGCCAAGGGGGAAGCGGGTCGAGCGGGGCGGGCTGAGGAGCCCAACGACCGCTGAGCTGCTGGGCATGGTCGCCGTCGGAGCCGTGGTCGTCTGGCTCGTCTCGACCATCGGAGCAGCCGTCGATCGGGGCCTGCGCACGGAGACGATCGAGGGGTTCGGCGCCGCCGGCCCCATCCATCTCGCAGCGGACGGC
>DASUPH010000496.1:0-4152 GCA_036276275.1 Candidatus Limnocylindrales bacterium | reverse complement strand
GTCCTTGCCTCGGCCTTCCTGCGCCTCCGGATCTATCAGGATGCCTACGGCTGGACCGAGCTGCGGTTCTACGTCCTCGCGACGATCGTCTGGCTGGCGATCGGGATTGCACTCACGATCGTCCTGCTCGCGCGCGATCGGATGCGCTGGCTCCTCCACGGTCTGGCGATCTCGGCCGTCGCCGTTCTCGTCGCGATCAACCTCATCGGGCCGGCCCGGGTGATCGCCGAGCAGAACGTCGCCCGGCTCCTCGACCCATCCCTGGTCCCGGCCGATGGACGAACCGGCCTCGACGTGCGCTACGCCCGGCTGCTCGGCGACGACGCGGTCCCGGCGCTCGCGGCCGCCCTGCCGGCGCTCCAGGGCGAGGCCCGCAACGACCTCATCCGGCTGCTCGACAATCGAAAGCAGGCGCTGGACGACGCGTCGACTGCCGGCTGGCCGTCGTGGAATCTCGGTCGGGAGCTGGCCCGGCAGGCGCTCGGCGGGCTGCCCGACCGCTGAGGCGGGGCCCCGGGCGGCGGCCGACGCCTACACTCGGGTCATGCATCTTCCGTTCGATCCGCCGCTCGAGCCGATGCTCGCCAAGCCGAGCAACGGCCTGCCCGACGGCGACGGCTGGCTCTACGAGCCGAAGTGGGATGGCTTCCGGGCGATCGTCTTCCGGGACGGCGACGAGGTCCTGATCCAGAGCCGCGACCTGAAGCCGCTGGATCGCTACTTCCCCGAGCTCGCGGCGCCCCTCCGGGCGTCCCTTCCCGAGCGTTGCGTCGTCGACGGCGAAGTCGTTATCGCCACCGACGGCGAGCTGGCATTCGAGTCGCTGCTGCTCCGGATCCATCCCGCGGCGTCGCGGGTGAAGATGCTCGCCGCCGAGACGCCGGCCAGCTTCGTCGCCTGGGACCTCCTGGCCCTCGACGACGAGGATCTCCGTGAGGTGCCCCAGGCCGAGCGCCGAGAGCGGCTCGAGGCGGCCTTCGCCAACGTCCAGCCACCGGTCCACCTGACCCCGGCGACCCGCGATCGCGCGCTCGCGGCGGATTGGTTCGACCGCTTCGAAGGCGCCGGTCTCGACGGTGTCATCGCCAAGCGCCTCGACGGCACGTATCAGCCCGGCAAGCGAGCGATGTTCAAGATCAAGCACCAGCGAACGGCCGACTGCGTCGTGGCCGGCTTCCGCTGGCACAAGAACGGCCCCGGAACGCATGTCGGGTCTCTGCTGCTGGGCCTGTTCGACGACGAGGGCAAGCTCCATCACGTCGGCGTCACGTCGTCCTTCACGTGGGAAAAGCGGGAGGCGTTGACGGGGCTGCTCGAGCCGCTCCGCGAGAACGCCATCGATGGCCACCCGTGGCAGGAGTGGGCCGACTGGGCGTCCATGGGCGCCGCCGACGCATCGGGCCGGCGGCTGCCTGGTGCCACGAGCCGTTGGAACCGCGGCAAGGACCTGTCATGGGAGGCGCTCCGCCCCGAGCGCGTCGCCGAGGTCGCGTACGACCACCTGCAGGGCGATCGGTTCCGGCACGGAACGACGTTCGTCCGCTGGCGCGACGACAAGCAGCCGTCCGACTGTCGCTACGACCAGCTCGAGGAGACGGCCGCGTTCGAGATCGCCAAGATCTTCGGCGGCTGACGGCTCGATCCGCAGCCGGTGGGCTCTACCGGCGGTTCAGGCTCCTCTCGGGGACCACGAACGAACCGGCGAAGAACGCGAGCCCCAGGTCGACGACGGCGATCCCGCGGACGTCGACGCCGATCGCGGCGATGACGAACAGGATCACGGCGATCAGCAGGCACAGGGACCGGACGGTCAGTTGCATCGGGCGCCTCCGTTGGGTGGTCGGTGGACTGCGTGGATCATCGCCTGCCGCGGGTCGCGGCGGCAATACGGGGAGGCATGGAACACCGAGCGCCTGACCACCGTCTCTCGGACAACGCCGCATCCAGGTCCCGCGGCGACCAGGCGAAGGTGATCCCATGTCGCAATCCATCCGGACGCTCGGCGCCGGCGCCCTCGGCGCCCTCATCGTCGCCGTCGCCGCGTTGACGGTCCACGTCGGCCCCACGACCGCCGCCGCGCCCATCACCGCCGCCGACCCCGCGACCCACACGATCGCCGTCTCGGCCAGCGGCAAGGTCACGGTCGTCCCGGATGTCGCTCGCGTGACGCTCGGCGTCTCGATCACGAAGCCGACCGTCAAGGCCGCCCGCGCGGCCGCCGCCACGGCGATGACGAAGATCATCGCCGCCGTCAAGGCCCAGGGCGTTGCCGATGCCGACATGCAGACGGTCGGGCTGAGCCTCTATCCCCAGTACGCGAACGGCTCGTCGACCCGCATCGCCGGCTACTCGATCAGCGAGCAGCTCCAGATCACGATCCGCGATCTCGACAAGACCGGGGACGTCGTCGACGTCGCCACCGCGAAGGGCGCCACCGACGTGAACGGCATCTCGTTCGAGCTCGCCGACCCGGCAAAGGCGATGAACGACGCCCGCGCGTCGGCCGTCGCGGCTGCACGGGTGAGTGCCCAGGCGATGGCGTCAGCCGGCAACGTGACGCTCGGCTCGGTCGTCTCGATCAGCGACACCAATCCGGCGACGCCGATCTACTACGGCGCGACGCGCGGGGCTGCCCTCGACGCGCTTGTGCCGACGCCCGTCAAGCCCGGCACGCAGGACGTCTCGGTCCTCCTGACGGTGGTGTTCGAGATCGTGTGAGGCGACACGCGTCGCGTCAGCGGTCCTGTGGCGGATTCGCCCGCCACAGGGCGACCGGCATCGGGAACCCCTTGAGCTCGACCCGTCCGATCGGCTCGAAGGCGGCGGTCCCACGGGGCAGCGCGACGACGACCCCCTCTTCGACCAGCACCTGGCCGGCGGCGGCCTGAGCGGCGATCCTCGACGCGAGGTTGACCGTCTGGCCGAAGACGTCGCCGTCCCGGACGACGATGCGGCCCGCGGCGATCCCGGCGTGAGCCGGCGGAAGACCCGCCGCGGCGACACGATCGACGAGATCGAGGGTCGCGCTGATCGCGGCAGCGCTGTCGTCGAAGCGGAGCAGGACGCCGTCGCCGAGCAGCTTGACGAGCCGGCCGGCGACCGGTCGGACACACGCCTCGGCGAGCGCCCGAAGATGATCCGCCGCAGCGGCCGCCGCCTCGTCCCCACGCTCGACCGTCAGCGTGGTGTAGCCGGACAGGTCGACGAAGGCGATCGCCGGCGGGCGCTCGGGGCGGGCGTCGAGACGACCGGCCTGCACGAGGGCCTGCTCGAAGGCGCCGATGATCCGTGCGTTCAAGGTCCGCTCGAGGGCCCGTTCGTGCAGCCACGCGACCAGATGCCGGCCGATCTCGGCGCCGCGGAGCGAGGCGTTCTGGGCGGGATCGGCCGGGTCGGCCGGCAGCGACCCGCCGGGACGCGTCGCCCCGCCCTGGCTCTGGAGTCGCGGCTGGGCCGTCTCGTCCCAGACATCGAGCCAGCCCTCGTTCAGGCGGCGACTCGCCTCGCCGGCGATCCGGGCGACCCGGACATCGGCTTCGCCGCCCGCGTCGACCTCGGCCCAGAGGTTGGCATAGCCGACCAGGACGGCCTCCTCGTCGCTCCGGAGGTGGTCATGGGGCGCCGGCTCCGCGAGGCCGAGCGCGGCGTAGATCGCGGCGAGACGCGGACCTGCCGGTCCGAGCGACTCGACAACGGCGGCATAGGTCCGATCCGAGCGCGACGGCGGCTCCGCGAACATCCGCCCGATCGATGCAAGCCCGGCGCCGGCACCCTCGATCGCCCAGCCGAGGTCGTCGCGCTCGATCCCCGAATCGAGCAGGGCCCGGACGGTCGAGAGGATCGCCGCATCCCGGGCGTCGAACCGGCCGTCGGCCATCGGCCGGACCTGGTCCAGTCGGACGAGCCACTCGACAAGGTCGACCGGAGCGCCGGCCTCTTCCGCGAGCTCCGCCAGGGTCAGCGACCGCACCGTCACTCCGTGATCGGCTTGTTCGCGGTCGGCTTCTTGCGTGGCGCGCGTTCGAGCTGGCCCGCCCGATCCGGCCACTCGTAGCCGGCCCACGGGTCGTAGTCTGGATCGAGGGCTTCCTGGGCCGGCCGATCCGCCTCCGGGACGTGGATCAGGTTGACCCGGACGCGATACCAGAGCGA
>DASUPH010000495.1:0-2114 GCA_036276275.1 Candidatus Limnocylindrales bacterium | reverse complement strand
CGGTGGGTCACCTCCCCCGCCCATGGGCCGTAGCCCTCGCCGATCTGGTGGAGCAGGGCCGTTCCGCGGGTGTCGGTCAGGAGCTGGCCGCGATAGCCGATGAGGCCGCGCACCGGCAGGACGTATTCCAGCCGAACGCGGCCGTCGGTGTCGGTCGAGATCTGCTCCAGGCGGCCCTTCCGATCGGCCAGGGCCGTCTGGATCTCACCGATGTACTCGGGCGGGATGTCGAGCGTGATTCGCTCGTACGGCTCGTGACGTTCGCCATCGATCTCGCGCAGCAGGACCTCGGGACGCGACGCGGTCAGCTCGAAGCCCTCGCGGCGCATCTGCTCGATGAGCACGGCCAGCTGCAGCTCGCCCCGACCGCGCACCTCGAACGCCTCGCTCGACTCGGCCGGGCGAATCTCGATCGAGACGTTGCCCAGAACCTCCTTCTCGAGGCGAGCCTTGATCTGCCGGCTGGTGACGTACCTGCCCTCGCGCCCAGCGAGCGGCGAGGTGTTCACCCCGAAGGTCATCCGCAGGGTCGGCGCATCGACGTCGAGCCTCGGCAGCGGGCGCGGGTCGGCCGGATCGGTCAGGGTGTCGCCGATGGTCACCTCGGGAAGCCCCGCCACGCTCACGATGTCGCCCGGGCCCGCCTCGTCGATGTCGACGCGGTCGATGCCGTGGGCGGTCTGGAGACTCGTGACCGTACCGGCGATGGTGACCGTACGGCCGGGCTCGACCGCGCCCGCTGTGTCGTCGGCCGCCTCGCGGACCACGACGATGCGCTGGCCCGTTCGGATCTGCCCGTTCCAGATCCGGCCGACCGCCATCCGGCCCACGTAGTCATTGGCAGACAGGTTCGTGACCAGCAGCTGGAGCGGGTGTCCGGGCGTGTAGCTGACCGGCGGGGTCACCTCGACGAGGAGATCGAACAGCGGTCGCAGGTCCGTCCCCGGTCGTGCCAGGTCGCGGGTCGCGGTGCCGAGCTTCGCGTTCGTATACACGATCGGGAAGTCGATCTGGTGGTTGTCGGCACCGAGATCCATGAACAGCTCGTAGACCTCGTCGAGAACCTCGGTCGGGCGGGCATCGCCCCGGTCGATCTTGTTGAGCGCGACGACGACCGGGAGACGGCGGGCCATCGCCTTCTGGAGGACGTAGCGGGTCTGCGGCAGCGGCCCCTCCGCGGCGTCGACCAGGAGCAGGACCGAGTCGACCATCAACAGGGAGCGTTCGACCTCCCCGCCGAAGTCGGCATGTCCCGGGGTATCGACGATGTTGAGCCGGACGCCGGCGTAGTCGACGGTCGTCTGCTTGGCCAGGATCGTGATCCCCTTCTCGCGTTCGAGGTCGCCCGAATCGAGCACGCGATCGACGAGCGCCTGGTTCGAGCGGAAGGCACCCGTCTGCCGGAGCATGGCGTCCACGAGCGTGGTCTTGCCGTGGTCGACGTGGGCGACGATGGCGACGTTGCGGAGGTCGGCGCGGGTCGCGCTGACGGCAGCGTTGGCAGTGCTGGATGCGGCGTCGGGCACGAGCGGATGGGATCTCCTGGCGATGGGACGGCCCGATTGTGCCATGAACGCGATGCCGGCCCCGCCGGGCGATGGCTACACTCCGTCCATGACCGTGGCCGCGGTGATCCTGTCGGCGAGCGCCGAGGGATCCCTGACCGACACCATGGGCCAGGCGCGGGTTCGACGGCTTGCCGACCTGGCCTGGTCCGGTGGCGCGCTGCCGGTGATGGTCATCTCGCCAGATCCCGATGGCACCGTCTCCGCGGCGCTCGCGGGGACCGAGGCCGTCTACGGCTCGCCTGCCCCTCCGGAAGCCGGACCGGTGGGCCAGATGGTCCGGGGTGCGGAGCTGGCCATGGCCCAGGTCCGGGAGACCACCGCCTGCCTCCTCTGGCCGGCACGGATGACCTGGGTCGGCCCGGAAACCGTCACCTCCCTGATCGAGGCGCACGGAGCCTACCCGGCCGCCGTGCTCCGACCCGCCTGGCACGGCGAGGCGGGCTGGCCCGTGCTCGTGCCATTCGTCCACCTCGGGGCCCTGCGCGAGGTCACGCAGGGTCGGATGCCGCCGGAGGTGATCGACGATCTCGTCGCCGCGGTCCCCTC
>DASUPH010000494.1:0-6099 GCA_036276275.1 Candidatus Limnocylindrales bacterium | reverse complement strand
ACGCCCATCTGACGTCGTCGGTCGCAGCCAGTCAACGCGACGCGTCCGCGGATCGATCATCGCCAGGCTTCGCCTCGGGGACGCGGTGCCAGGCGTCGCGAGCCACGAGCGGAGGTCGCTCGCACGCACGGGAAACGTCTGAGCCAAGAGTTCGCGGTTGCTTCTGACACGGGCGTCGTTCTCCGTCGAACACAGGATGAGGAGCGCCGAGCTCACCGACCTCGGCCGCCAACCGATCGCGCGAGCCGCCTCCCAGGCTTCGCGCTCGTACCACGCGATCGTCCGTTGGATGCGACCCAGATCGTCGATCTCGGTCTTGATCTCGCCACAGAACAGGCATCGGTCGACCGCGCGGAAGGCCAGGAGGTCGATCCAACCCCGATAGCGACCGCTGCCAATCTCGACCTCCTGCCTGACATCCCAACCGATCCCGCCGAGGCGACGCGCGACGTGGCCACAGCAGCGAGCGTGGACCAGGTCACGCTGCTCGCGCCGGCCGACGAGCCCGAGCGTCGCCCCATCCAGCTGCATGCGGATCCCGAGAAGCTCAAGCGCCGCAGACGCGTGGCGAACGTCGAGGTGGATCCTTGTTCCAGATTCCAAGCGCGAAATCTCGGACTGGGTGGTTCCGAGCCGCTCGGCGAGCTCCCGCTGGCTCCATCTCGTGTCGATGCGGGAGGCTCGGATCGCGATGCCGATCTCGCGGCCGATGTCGAATCCCAGGCGCTTCACAACCATCGGGTGAGGGATAGCACTCGACGCTTCGTTGCGGGTTATCGCCTCATGCCGCGGCGGCATGGAAAAGCCCACCACCACGCTCCGTAGCGTCCCGATCGCACGAGACACGTGCACGCTGACCATCGATTTCATTCCATCGTGGCATGGCGCGTCGTTCGGGTGGCGCGCTGCGCGAGATCGGCTTGCGCGGGGCGCGCCGGAGGCGCAGCATTCGGGGCGTTTCCCGGACGCTCGAAAAGGGGCAGGGGCACCCACCGGCCTGACCGCCGGCTTCGCTCCGTGGAAGGAGGCTCTGCGCGTGACCGAGCACATCGCGCTCGTCGTCAACGGACAGCCACGGGAGGGCGACGTCGAGCCGAGACGGATGCTCGTCCAGTACCTCCGCGAGGACCTGGAGCTGACCGGCACCCACGTCGGCTGCGACACCAGCCAGTGCGGCGCCTGCACCGTCACGGTCGACGGCAAGGCGGTCAAGAGCTGCACGATGCTCGCCGTCCAGGCCGACGGGGCGACCGTCCAGACCATCGAGGGGATGGCCGGCGCCGACGGCGCGCTCCATCCGCTCCAGCAGGCCTTCTGGGAGAAGCACGGCCTCCAATGCGGGTTCTGCACGCCCGGGATGATCATGGCGGCGGCCGATCTCCTGACCCGCGACACGGAGCCGACCGACGACGAGATCCGGCACGCGATCGAGGGCAACATCTGCCGTTGCACCGGCTACCACAACATCGTCGCCGCGATCCGCGAGGCGGCCTCCACGATGCGTGCCGGGGCGACGGCTCCCGCGGCCGCCTCGACCGCCGTCAACGCCTGACCCGAGAGGCCGAAGGAGAGCAGCGATGGCAACCGACGTCCAGGACGTCCTCGGCGAATCGATCAAGCGGGTCGAGGACCCGCGCTTCATAACCGGCCACGGCCGCTACCTCGACGACATCAAGCTGACCGGGATGACCCACCTGGCCATCCTCCGCAGCCCCTATGCGCACGCGAACATCAAGTCGATCGACACTTCGGCGGCGAAATCGATGCCCGGCGTCCTGGCGGTGATCGTCGGCGCCGACATCCCGTACAACCCGCTGCCGATGGCCTGGCCGGCCGGTGGCTCGTCCGGCATCGTGAACAACGTCAACATGCCGCGGGTCCTCGCCACCGACAGCGTCAAGTGGACCGGCGAGGGCGTGGCCGCGGTCGTCGCCGAGACCCCCGAGCAGGCGATCGACGCCCTGGAGGCGATCCAGGTCGACTACGAGCCGCTGCCCGCGGTCATCGACGCCGAGAAGGCCACCCAGCCGGGCGCGCCGCAGCTCCACGAGAACGCGCCGAACAACGTCGTGTTCACCTGGCCGGTCGGCGACAAGGACGGGACCGAGGCGGCGTTCAAGGACGCCGAGGTGATCGTCAAGCAGCGGATCGTCAACCACCGCCTGATCCCGAACCCAATGGAGGTCCGCGGCGACATCGGCCTGTACAACCCGGGCACCGAGGAATACACAGTCTGGATGTCGAGCCAGACGCCGCACATCCAGCGGCTGCTGCTGACCGCCTTCGTGACCGGCATCCCCGAGCACAAGGTCCGCGTCATCGCGCCGGACGTCGGGGGTGCGTTCGGGACCAAGATCTTCTGCTACGCCGACATGGCCCTCGTGATGTTCGCCAGCAAGCTGGTCGGCGGCGGGCGGCCGGTCAAGTGGGTCGAAAGCCGGCGCGAGAGCTACGGCTCGACGATCCACGGGCGCGACCACATCACCTACATCGAGATCGCCGGCAAGAAGGACGGCGAGGTCACCGGGCTCCGGGTGAAGACCTTTGCCAACCTCGGCGGCCGGCTGTCGACGATCGGACCCGGCATCCCGACGACCCTCTACGCCCGCGTCCTGTCCGGCTGCTACAAGATCCCGAACGTCTATGCCGAGGTGACCGGCGTCTACACGAACACGACGTTCGTCGACGCGTACCGCGGCGCCGGCCGGCCCGAGGCGACCTACGTCGTCGAGCGGGCGATGGACCTCTTCGCGAACGAGATCGGGATGGATCGCGCGGCGATCCGGCGCAAGAACTTCATCCCGCCGGACGCCTTCCCGTACGACAACCCGTCGGGGCTCGGAACCGCCGTCAACGGCGAGAAGATCTACATCGACTCCGGCAACTACGAGCCGGCGCTCAACAAGGCCCTGATCGCGGCCGATTACGACGACCTGGCCAAGGCGAAGGCCGAGGCGAAGAGCCGCGGCAAGCTCCTCGGCATGGGCCTCTCGACCTACATCGAGGTCTGCGGCGTTGCTCCCTCGAAGTGGATCGGCGCGGTCGGCGAGGGCTGGGGCGCCGCGATGTGGGAGTCCTCGAACATCAAGGTCCATCTGACCGGGAAGGTCATCGTCACGATGGGCACCTCGCCCCAGGGCCAGGGCCACGAGACGACCTACTCGCAGGTGATCGCCCACGAGCTCGGCGTGCCGATGGACGACATCGTCGTCCAGCACTCCGATACGCAGGGGACGCCGTTCGGGTACGGCTCGTACGGCAGCCGGACCTCGTCGGTCGGGAGCACGGCGGCGATCAAGGCGGCCGACAAGATCCGCGACAAGGCCCGCCGCTACGCCGCCCACATGCTGGAAGCGTCGCCGGACGACATCGAGGTCATCGGCGCCGAATACCGGGTCAAGGGCTCGCCCGAGAAGAAGAAGACGCTCCAGGAGATCGCGTTCGCCCTGGATCTCGGGTTCAGCCTCCCGACCGGGATGGAGCCCTACCTCGACGAGACGGCGTATTACGACACGCCGAACTGCACGTGGCCGTTCGGGACCCACATCGCGGTCGTCGAGATCGACGAGGAGACCGGGGACACGGACCTGATCCGCTATCTCGCGGTCGACGACGTCGGCAAGAAGATCAACCCGATGATCGTCGATGGCCAGCTCCACGGCGGGATCGCCCAGGGTGTCGGCCAGGCGCTGTGGGAGCAGGCGGTCTACTCGGACGAGGGCCAGCTCCTGTCCGGGTCGATGATGGATTACGCCCTGCCACGGGCCTCGTGGCTGCCGAGCTTCGAGCTCGACGAGACCGTGACTCCGTCACCGGTCAACCCGCTCGGGGTCAAGGGCGTCGGTGAGGCGGGCGCCATCGCGAGCACCGCCGCCGTCGCCAGTGCCGTGAACGACGCGCTCGCGCCGCTCGGCATCCGCCACCTCGACATGCCGTACACCGCCCAGACCGTGTGGCGGGCGATCCAGAGCGCGAAAGGAGGCCCGGCGTGATCCCCGCCTCGTTCGACTACCAGCGAGCCAAGACGCTCGACGAGGCGCTCGGCCTCGTCGGCGCGTCCGGGACCAAGGTCATCGCCGGCGGGATGAGCCTCCTGCCGCTGATGAAGCTCCGGCTTGCCGGGCCGGAGCGGCTCGTGGACATCGGCCGGTTGAAGGAGCTCAAGGGCGTCCGCAAGCTCGACGACGGGCGCCTGGCCATCGGCGCGCTGACGACCTATTCCGAGCTGGGGGAGTCGCCGGCCCGTCACTACGGGCTGATCCGGGACGCCCTGCCCGACATCGGCGACGTCCAGGTCCGCAACCGGGGCACCGTCGGCGGCGCCATCGCCCATTGCGACCCCGCGTCCGACCTGCCGGCCGTGCTGCTCGCCCTCGACGCCGAGATCGTCGCCCGATCCAAGCGTGGCGAGCGGGTCATCCCCGTCGACGGCTTCTTCAAGGGCGCCTTCGAGACGGACCTCGCCGAGGACGAGCTGATCACCGAGATCCGCCTGATCGGGGCGCGTGACGACGCCGGCTCGGCGTTCAAGGCGCTCTCGCAGCGCGCCTCCGGGTATTCGATCGTGGGTGTTGCTGCGGTCGTGATCAAGGAGGGCGGCGACACGATCACGAAGGCCGGCGTCGCGCTGACCGGAGTCGGCGGGGTGCCGTACAGGGCGAAGGCGGTCGAATCGGCGCTCGTCGGGACGAAGGGCGATGCTGCGGCGATCGCGGCCGCGGCGACCCACGCAACCGACGGCGTCATCATCAACGGCGACATCCATGCCGATGCCGACTACCGCAAGGCGATGGCGGAGGTCTATACCCGGCGAGCGATCGAGGCGGCGATCAGCCGGCTCGGCTGATCGCGGGCCGTCGGTCAAAGGTTCCGGCCGGCGGATGCGGCTCGAGCGTCTCGTGGCCGGCCGGCGTCCGCCGGCCGGCCTTGCGGGGGCGGTGCTCGCGCGCGATCTGGCGATCGGTGGCGCTCGCTGGTCGAAGGGTCGGCGCTTGTCGGCGGCCGACCTCGATGCCTTCGCCGCGTCGCCGGCAGCGATCGCTCCCGTCACGGTCATCGTCATCGAGCCCGACGACCTCCACGAGGACGATGCGGCGCTCCGCCTGGCGGCTGCCGTGGCCGGTCCCGGTCTGACCGCTCGCGGCCCGGTCCAGAGCCGGGTCGACCTCGTCGCCGAGCACGACGGCGTGCTTCACGTCCGCTCTCCCGAGCTGGAACGGCTGAACCGACTCGATCCGCTCGAGGTCTTCACCCGTCTCGACGGCTCGATCGTCGCCGCCGGCGATCTCGTCGCGAGCGTGAAGGTGGCGCCGCATGTCGTGGCCGCATCGGTCGTCGACGCCGGGGCGCGGATCGCCACGAAGGGCCGCGGCGGGCTCGTGCGCGTCGCCCCGTTCCGCCCGATGCGCGTGGCGGTCGTCGTCAAGGAGTCGCTCCG
Source organism: Candidatus Limnocylindrales bacterium (assembly GCA_036276275.1). GTDB lineage: Bacteria > Chloroflexota > Limnocylindria > Limnocylindrales > CSP1-4 > CF-46. The sequence goes on along the minus strand of DASUPH010000494.1, from coordinate 662 downwards.
GGCCGCCGATCGTGCGCGTTTTGAACGCAGCGTCCGGGACAAGGTCGAGAGCCTCGGTTCGACCGTCACCGGGATCGCCTACGTTGCCGACGGGGACGATCCGGTGACCGCGGCACTAATCGCCGCGCGCAGAGGCCCCACCCGCGCGGACGTCATGCTCACCGCCGGCGGCCGCTCCACCGACCCGTCGGACCCGTTCTTCACGGCGATCGAGCGCCTCGGCGGGCGGGTCGTGCGGCACGGCGTGCCGGCTCACCCCGGGTCGATGCTCTGGCTGGCCCGGATCGGCCGAACCGCGATCCTCGGCCTGCCAACGTGCGGCGCCTATTCCAAGGCGACCGCCGCCGACCTGCTGCTGCCGCGGCTCCTGACGGGCGAGCCGCCGACGCTCCAGACCGTCTCGCATCTCGGCCACGGCGGCGTCCTGACCCGCGAGATGCGCTTCCGCTTCCCGCCCTACGCCCGCGAGCTCGATGCCCCGGACGGCTAACCGATAGATAAGCGCGCCGCGACATGCTGGGGCATGACGACTCGGGAGCGACGGATCGACCGGGGTCGGGAACAGGCTGCGCGCATCATCGGAACCAGCGCCGGGGAGATCCGCCAGGCCCGGCGCGGATCGGGGCTCAGCATCAGGGCAGCGGCCTCGTCGGTTGACATGA
>DASUPH010000493.1:0-2467 GCA_036276275.1 Candidatus Limnocylindrales bacterium | reverse complement strand
GCGGACGCGTTCGTCGTTGTCCGGGAGCTAGCCGTCCTGAACGGTGGCCTCGCGGTCGACGAGGTCGGCCGGTCGATCGACGTCGCGCAGCGTCGCGCCAGCCGGATCCAGCGGCCGCCACTCGCCCTCCGCGAGGGCCCGGGTCGGCAGGCGCTCGAAGAGGCTCCGCAGGCGGCGCTCGCCGTCGCCGACGAGCTGCCGGGCGATCGCCGTCGCCGCGCCCGTTCGCAACACCGCCGGCAGCGGCACTCGATCCCCGCGCGAGGCGAGGATCACCCCGTCCCAGCCGGGGCCGCTCGCCACGAGCGCGCGGACCATCGCGCCGAGGACCGCCGGGGCGAGCGTCGGCATGTCGGCCCCGGCAACGACGACGAGCGGCTGCTCGACCGCCTCGAGACCGGCAAGAAGCCCGATGAGCGGGCCTCCGTGCCGCTCCGGGTCGGCGACGAAACGGACCGGCCGGTCGATCCGCTCCGGGATGCGCTCGTCACCGGGGGCCAGGACGACGACGATCTCCGAGGCGACAGCCGCAACCCCGGCGATCGCGAGATCGAGCAGGGTCCGGTCGCCGAGGCGAGCCGCCAGCTTGTCCGACCCGAAGCGGCTCGACCGGCCGCCGGCCAGGATCACGCCGCTGACCTCCGGCATTGGCGCCCGGCGCCGGTCGCCCCTCACGAGCGCGATCCCTGGGCCGGGGCACGCTCGCGGGATGCACGGGGGCCGGGGACATGTCCCTCGGGAGTGCGGCGGAGGATCGCCCGTCGATCGAGGTCCTCGAGGATCGCCATCACGTACTTCCGGCTCGTCCCGGTCGCATCCCGGTAGGCGGCAGGCGTCAGCGGTCCGGCCGTGGCCATCGCGAGGGCTCGCTCCGCCAGGCGCCGGTAGGTGGCGAAGGCCCACGCGAGGTCGTCGCCGAGCCGGACGATCCGGGTCGACCGTTCGAGCTCGCGAATGCCGGCCGGTGGACAGCCGGTCGCTCGGGCCGCCTCGCTGAGGGATGGCGGGGCGACCGTGGCCAATGCAGCCTCGAGTCGATCCATCGCGGCCCGCAGCTCCGCGGAAGGCTGGGCCGCCGTCGCCCCGAGCGGCCGGATCCGATCGCCGTCCCGGATCAACCGGCTCTCCTCGATCAGCCCGTCGACGGTGTCCGATGCAAGCCGGGGCAATCGCCCCGTGTCGACGCTGACGAGCCGTCGCAGGAGGCGGGCGGCAACGGTGCGCAGCTCCGCGACGGAGATCTCGGTCCGCTCGTCGACGACGGCGACCAGGGCGAGCGCGACCGCGGCCGCAACGTCCGGCGCGAGGGCTCCGTCGGCGGAGCCGTGGAGCTCGAGGCGCGCTGCCGCCCATGCCTCAGTGCTCGGGGCGGCGTCCGCGAGGGCGACAAGCCGCTCCGTCGTCGTCCGCCGCCGCGAGACGCCGCGGGCGGGAGCGGGATCGAGGACCCGGCCGCCTGCGAGCGTTGCCGCGGGCGAGGGCCGGCGGAGGACGAACCGATCGCCAGGCGTGACCGCGAGCGGCGTCTCGAGCCGAAGGATCGCGCTGACCTCGGCGCCGCGCAGCCCGACACCGTCGCGACCTGCCCTGCCGACCACGCCGCCGGTCCGTGACGTTCCGAGATGGACCTGGCCTCGCGTCCGATCGGGTGTAACGGCACCCTGTCCCGGACGGCGGCCGGTCACCGGGCGCAGGGCGACGAGCCAGCGATCGGACGCCACGATCGTCGCCGGGTCCGTCGTCAGCACGGTTCCGCGGACCAGCGATCCGCCATCCGCCCCGGCGACGTTGATCGCGACGCGGCCGGGTTCGGCCCGCTCGACGGCCTGGCCGTGGACCTGGAGCTCGCGGACGCGGACACTCCCTCCACCCGGCACGACCGCGAGCGAGGCGTTTGCCTCGAGGGAGGACCCCCGCAGGGTGCCGGTCACGACGATGCCCCGACCCTTGACCCGGAAGACGCGATCGATCGCGAGCCTGGACGGGCCCGCCGGCAGCCCCGGTGCGAGGAGTCGCCCCGACAGCGCGGCCAGGGCGTCCCGAAGGTCGTCCAGGCCCGCCCCGGTGGTCGCGGAAACCGAGAGAACCGGCGCCGCGCCGAGGCTGGTCGTGGCCACGAGCGCGCGGGCCGCCGCCTCGACCTCCGCGACCCGCCCGGCATCGACCGCGTCCGTCTTCGTCACCACGACGACCCCATTCCCGATGGCCAGCCCATCGAGCAGCTCGAGATGCTCGAGCGTCTGGGCCCGCGGCCCGTCATCGGCCGCCACGACGAGCATCGCCGCGTCGATCTCGCCGGCGCCGACGAGCATGTTCCCGACGAGCCGGTCGTGGCCCGGAACGTCGACGAAGTCGAGCGTGCCCCCGTCGGGCAGCGTGAGGTGGGCATAGCCGACGTCGATCGTCATCCCCCGCCGCCGCTCCTCGGGCAGCCGGTCGGCGTCGATGCCGGTCAGCGCCCGGAGGA
>DASUPH010000492.1:0-7322 GCA_036276275.1 Candidatus Limnocylindrales bacterium | reverse complement strand
GGCGCGGCGCATCGCGGCGGCCTCCTCGCCCCGGGCGTGGTTCGCGGCCCGCAGGGACGCGAGCTCCCCGTCGGCCTCCGCCACGAGACGCTCGGCTTCGGCCAGGGCGGCGTCGAGGTCGACGTCGCGCGGGGGAACCGGGATGGAGAGGCCACGCCGATGGATCGCGAGTGACGATTCGGCGACCTCGCGGTCGGCGACGAGGCGGGTCCGGTCGCGACCGATGGACTCCAGCTCCCCGACGAGACGCGTCTCGCGGAGGCGCAGCTCGGTCACGATGCCGCGCGCGGTCTCGTGGTCGTCGTGGCGGTCCCGTTCGGTTGCCGCGCGCGCGGTCATCTCCGCCGCGATCGCCGACGCTGCGTCCTCGGCGGCCTGGAGATCGACCATCGCCGCATCCGCCGACGCTCGCTCGCGCTCGACCCGCGCCGCTGCGCCCGCGGCTGCGGCCGCGGCCTCGTGCCAGCGGACGTGGGCGGCCGCGATCAGGCCGTCGGCCAGCTCCTCACCGGCCGTCAGCCGGGTCGCCTGCTGCTCAGCCTGCGCGGCGAGCCGGCGAGCCTGCGGTCGAAGCTCCGCGAGGATGTCCTCGACCCTGGCGAGGTTCGTCTCCGACTCGGCCAGCTGCTCCTCGGCCTTGCGCCGGCGACGCTCGTGGCGCCGGACGCCGGCCACCTCCTCGAACAGCGGCCGGCGCTCCTCCGGCCGGAGGGCCAGGGCCTGGTCGACCATCCCCTGGCCGATGAACAGGAAGGCGTTGTCGGCGAGATGGGCGCCATCGAGGAGGTCGACGAGGTCGCGAAGCCGGATCCGCTGCTTGTTGAGCAGATAGTCGTTCTCCCCGGAGCGGTACAGCCGGCGTCCCAGCTCGAGCACCGCGTACTCGACCGGAAGAAGGCCGTCGCCGTTGTCGAGGACGAGCGTCACGTCGGCCATGCCGAGCGCGGAGCGCTTCTCCGAGCCGGCGAAGATCACGTCCTCCGACTTGCGGCTGCGGAGGGCGCGGCCCTGCTCGCCGAGGGCCCAGCGCAGCGCGTCGGCGAGATTGCTCTTGCCCGATCCGTTCGGCCCGACGACCGCACTGATCCCCGGCCCGAACTCGACCAGGGTGCGCTCGGCAAACGATTTGAAGCCCTGGAGGCGAAGGGCGAGCAATCGGGCCGGCGCGCTCATCGGCTCCATTGTGAAGGTTGACCGGGCCGCGCCGTCTCCGCGTCCTGCGTCGGCTCGTCGGGTCCGGGCGGCGCGGCCTTGTCGCGGGAGCCGGTCGAGGCCCGCTCGGATCGGGCCTTGCCGCTCGAACCGCCGCCTGTGCGCTCCGCCTGCTCCCGCCGGAGCTGATCGAGGGCATGGACCGCGGCGGCAGTCTCGGCGACCCGTCGCGACGGTCCCCCACCGGATCCGAGGACCCGGCCCTCGACCGTGACCTCCACCCGGAACTGCTTCTCGTGATCCGGGCCGGTCGCATCGACGACGTGGTAGACCGGCCGTGAGCCGGTCCGCCGTTGGGTGAACTCCTGGAGGCGGCTCTTCGGGCTCTTGAGGCCGACACCGCCGGGATCCATCGCGATCTCCGGCGCGGCGAGCTCGACGAGCCAGGCACGGGTCGGCTCCCAGCCGATGTCGAGGAAGAGCGCCCCGGCCAGGGCCTCGAAGGTCGATGCGAGCAGCGACGGTCGACGGCGAGCGCCACGCTTGGCTTCGCCCTCGCCGAGGAAGAGCAGCGGACCGAGATCGATCCGGTGGGCCAGCCGGGCCAGCCCGACCGCCGACACGATCGCGGCCCGGCGGGCGCTCAGGAGCCCTTCGTCGTCGCCGGGATAGGCCGCGTACAGGGCATCGGAGATCGCGAGGTTGATGACCGCGTCTCCGAGGAGCTCGAGACGCTCGTTGTGGCCGGCGGCCTCATCCGGGTGCTCGTGCAGCCAGCTGCTGTGGACGAGCGCCTGCTCGACGAGACCGTTGTCGCGGACCGCGAGGCCGAGCCGCTGGGCGAGTGCTGCGGCGGGTCGCACGGCTCCCGGTTCGCGCTGGGACGGGACCGGGAGGGCCTAGGTGGACCGCTCGTCGATGTAGTCGACCGCGTCCTGGACGGTCCGGATCTTCTCGGCGTCCTCGTCCGAGATCTCGGTCCCGAACTCCTCTTCGAGGCTCATGATGAGCTCGACGAGATCGAGCGAGTCGGCGTTCAGGTCGTCGACGAACGACGCGTCCGGCTTGACCTCGTCTTCCTCGACGCCAAGCTGCTCGACGACGAGCTTCTTCAATCGCTCGTAGGTTGTGGACACTGAGACTCCCTCCTCGGAGTTTGGACGTCGAGACTAGCGGCCGACCGACCTGGCGATCCGCCCGAGAACGCCATTCATCAGGCGTCGCATCGGGTCTCCACTGTAGCTTCGTGCCAACTCGACCCATTCGGCGATCGCCACCCGGGCCGGCGTCGGCGAGTGTAGCACCTCGCCGATGGCGCAACGGAGCAGGGCGCGGTCCATCCGGGCGAGCTGGCCGACCGGGTACTGAGGGGCGGCCTCCACGATTTCCGCATCGATCGTGTCCCGGTTGGCGACGACCGCGCGGACCAGGCTGCGGGCCAGCTCGGCCGCCCGCGGATCGCCCTCCGTCTCGGCCAGGTGTCGCTCGAGGATCGCCTCGGCGGTCCGCTGCCCGAACTCGGCCTCGAAGATTGCGGCGAGCGCCAGGCGCCGGCCGGCCCGCAGGGAGCGGACCCGGTCGGAGGTGGGTCCGGCGCCGCCGCCGGAGCCCTCGGCCTTGCCCGACTTAGCCTCCGACGCCATCGACCGTCACCGTGACCGACTCCAGCCGCAGATCGAGGAGCCGCTCGACGGCGGCTCCGACCGCGACGCGGACCTGCTGCGCGAGGGGAACGAGCGCCTGTCCGGGTCGGGCCACGATCCAGACCCGGACGCGGACACCATCACCCGTCAGTTGGGTCATGATCGGCCGGCCGGCGAGGATCGCCCGCCAGACGGGGCCGCCTCGCGAGACGCGGGCGACACCCGGGATCCCGAGCGCCGCGAGGCGCACCATCTCCTCGATGACGCCCCGGCCGACCGTCAGCTCCGGGCCGCTCACTGGGCTGTCTCGAGATCGGCCGACGATGCTGTCGTGGACGCCGGGCTTTCCGGGGCACTCCCCGCGACCGGCGCCAGCGCTTCGGCGATCAGCTCGGGAACGCGGGTCCTGGCCATCGTCGCCGCGACGCCCACGCCGTAGCCGATCATCCGCCGCTTCGCCCGGCCGTGGGTGATGATCACCGTTCCCTTGACGCCGAGGAGCGGCGAGCCGCCCACCCGCTCCCAATCGAAGATCGTCCGGATCCGGGCGATCCCGGGTCGCAGGAGCAGGCCGGCGAGGCGACCCCGCAGCGATCCCCGGAACTCGGTCCGGAACAGGTCGAAGATATAGGTCGAGAGGCCTTCGAAGAACTTGATGACGACGTTGCCGACGACCGCGTCGCAGACGACGACGTCGGCGATGTGCTTCGTCAGGTCCTTGCCCTCGACATTGCCGATGAAGTCGATGTCGGTGGCGTCGAGGAGCTCGGTCGCCTGCTGGATCCGGAGGTCGCCCTTGCCCTTCTCCTCGCCGATCGACAGGAGGGCGACCCGGGGCGATGCCACGCCGAGGACCCGCTGACTGAAGATCGCGCCCATCCGGGCGTACTGGGCGAGGTTCTCCGGGCTCGAGTCGGGGTTCGCCCCGATGTCGATGAGGACGAGCGTGCCGCCATCGGTGATCAGCTGGACCGCGAGGCCCGGCCGGTCGACACCCGGAAGCCGGCCCAGGCGGAGCACGGCTGCGGCCATCCCCGCGCCCGTGTGACCGGCCGTCACGAGCGCATCGGCGTCGCCGCTCTTCACCAGGTCGGTCGCCACGAGGATCGTCGAATCCTTCTTGTCGCGGAGGGCGCGCGCCGGATGCTCGTCCATCCCGACGACCTCGGAGGCGTGGACGATCGAGACATTGGCCGGGAGGGTCCCTGCAATCCGCCGGACCGTCGCCTCGTCGCCGACGAGGATGACCCGATCCTGGGAATGGCTACGGGCGTGATCGATGGCGCCGGGGACGACCTCGGTCGGTCCGTGGTCACCGCCCATCGCGTCGACCGCGATCGTCACTCCGCGGCCGTCGTCGACGACGAGGGCGGACGGATCCGGGCGGTCGAGCGCGGCGACCACCTCAGGACGCGTTGTCGGTCGCGGTCTGCTTGAGCTCGATCGCCTGGCGGCCGTTGTACCAGCCGCAATTCGGGCAGACGTGATGCGGCAGCTTGGGCTCGTGGCAGTGATCGCACTCCTCGAGCTTCGGCACGCTCAGCGCCAGGTGGGCGCGACGCTCACCCTGTCGGGCGTGCGAGACGCGTCGCTTGGGAACACCCACGGTCGGTGGTCTCCTTCGATGTCATGTGATCGGGCGCCGGGATCCAGGACGCGCCGAGACGGCCGGCTGCCGTGGCAGGGCCGATGGCGGAGTGTAGCCCAAGATCGTTCGATCCGCGACCGAGTCCCGGCGGCGCTCGGGGCGCGGCTGTGCGCTGGGCGCGCGTAACGACGAAGGAACGGCCGTAGTTGGCCTCGAGAAGGGCCCTCCAGTGACGTTCCGTGCATCTGACGCGCCAAACGTCGCGGCAACGGGCGCTCGTTCGCTGTTTCGCGCGTCCGGCGCACACCCGACCGCTGGCGCTGGCTCTACTCCGGCTTGAACGCCCGGAGCGCCTCCAGACGGGGGTCGATGTCGTCGTCGGGGTGGTCGTGCGCGCCTTCGTCGAGCGGGTTGCCGCAGACGACGCACAGGCCCGGACAGTCCGGGCGGTCGAGCGGCGCGATCGGCTCCGCCAGCAGGATCGCCTCGCGAACCGTCCGCTCCAGGTCGAGCTCATGGTGGTCCGTCAGGCGAACGATCTCCTCGTCATCGCCTTCCGCCAGGTGGACCGGCTGACCGGTGTGGAAGTCGATCGTCGGAAGCACCTCCTCCTCGACCTCGACCTCGATCGGCACCTCGATGTCGCGGAGGCACCGGACGCATTGCATCGCCAGCCTGGTCGAGAAATCGGCGGTCACGATCAGGCCGCGGTTCGTCCGGGCAAGGTGGACCCGACCGTCGATCGGCGCGGCAAGGCGCAGGTCGTCGCCGAGGTCGATCGTGATGTGTTCAACCGCATAGTCGCGAACGGCGCCGGCCGTCTCGTTGAGCAACCCGCCGACGTTCCACAGGAGCGGCTGTTTCGCGGTCACCGCGGACCCCGACGGACCGCCGGTCATCGCCGGACCGGCTGGATCGCGTCCTCCTCGTCCTCGAGACCGGCGTCGGCCTCTTCGTCCTCGGGCCCGGGTCCGACGCCATCCTCGTCGTCTGTGCGCAGGTCGGCCCGCCGGGTATCGAGGAGGTCGATGCCCTTCTTGATGCTCTGGAGCGTCTTCACCACGTCGCCCTCGAGCCCGACGAGGACGTTGACGGCGTACTCGTCGGCGCCGCGACGGACCTCCTCGGCGTCGGCCTCGGATTCGGCGATGATCCGCCGGCTCTCGGCCTCCGCCTGCTGGGTCAGGCCGCGCTCGTCGATCAGGAATGCCGCCTGCTCCTGGGCCTTGGCGACGATCCGCTCCGCTTCCTCCTGGGCCTTCTCGATGATGCGCTCGCCCTCGGAGTTGATCCGCTTGGCTGCCCGAACCTCCTCTGGCACGGCGACCCGCAACTCATCGATCAGACCGAGCGCGGCCTGCTGATCGACGACGACGTTGTTCGTGAGGGGCAGGTGGCGACCGTTGGCGATGATCGATTCGAGGCGCTCGACGAGGAAGATGATGTCGATCGGAGTGGCCTCCGTGACGGGTCGATCGGCTCGGACGCCGGGACGGCGGGTCGTCGTCGCGGATTATCGCATGGCCGACGAGGCGCGGCGCCGCGGGTCGGCCGCGGCCGTGCTTACTCGGTCACGTCCATGGTCCGGATCCGACGATCGGCGATCAGGAGGAACAGGAGCGTCCAGGCGGCGACGATCGCGACCATCAGCGGCACGCCGAGGTCGATCGCCATCGGCGGGAACGACTCCCCGCCGGTCGCGAGCGCGCCAGCGTCGGTGGTCAGCCGGAGCTGGATCGCACGGATGCTCTGGACGAAGAAGAACTGCGGAACCGCCGCGAGGAAGTTCCCGATCGCGAAGATCGGGAGATTGGCCACATACAGCTCGATCAACCCGTAGACGAGCAGCAGGACCACCGACAGGGTCCCCGTCCTCATGATCAGGGACACCATCGTCGCAAACGCCATGAGGGCGACGACGATCAACAGGTCGACGCCGAGCAGCAAGATCGTTCCCAGCGGGTCGAGGCCGGGCGTCGCGGGAAGCGCGACGCCCGCGAGCCCCAGGATCAACGGCAGGATGGCGCCGAGCAGGAGGATCGCCGCGATCAGCCCGGCCGCGATCGCGGTCAGGGAGATCATTCGGGCAGCCAGGAACCGGCGGCGGTCGCTGGCCGCGATCAACGACGTTCGCAAGGTCCCGAAGCGGAACTCGTCGCCCACCGCCATCGACGCGACGAGGACCAGGGCGAGGAACGGCAGGATCGCGCTGCCGAGCATCGTCAGGAGGCTCTGCGGGAAGGCGTAGCGGCGGAGCTCGAGCTGCTGCTGGGCCTCCCGATCCGCGGCGTCTCGCTCCTCCTGTGCCCGCTGGTCGGCGATCATCTGGGCCCGCTGCTGCGCGGCTTCGGCCGGGGTCAGGCCCTCGAACATGCCCGACTCGTCGAGCATCTGCTCGAATTCGGCCTGGTTGAAGGGCGGGAAGTCCTCGGATTCCGAGCGATAGGCGCCGAGGAATGTGACCGCGGTCAGGATCGCGATCCCGATCAGGATCACCCAGAAGTCACGCCGGCGCCGAAAACGCAGCAGGTCGGCACGAAGCAGGTTGCTCATTGCGGGCGGTGGTCGGGCGCAGCGGCGCCGGCCACCGGCCCTGGACGCTCGTCGGATTCGATCGTGAGCTCCCGGAACACCGCCTCGAGCGACTGCCGCTGGATCGTGATCTCGGCCGGATGGAGCCCGGCCCCAGCGAGCGTCCGGTTGATCCGCGACGCGTCCACCGCCGGAACCTCGACGAGGATCGCCGCGCCGCCGTTCGGGCCCGCCGGCGTGGCCGTTGCGGCGTTCCCCAGGACGGCGACCGCGGCCGCGGATTCCGCGGGGGTGTCGAACCGGACGAAGAGCCGCTCGCCCTCGCGGAGGAGGGAGCGCGGCGCGCCCTCCGCGACGACGACGCCATCGCGCAGGATCGCGACCCGGTCGCAGAGCTGCTCGACCTC
>DASUPH010000491.1:0-7478 GCA_036276275.1 Candidatus Limnocylindrales bacterium | reverse complement strand
GACCGATCATCGCGAGGGCAATGCCCGTGTTGCCCGACGTCGGCTCGAGGACGATCGAGTCGGCGCGGAGCAGGCCGCGACGCTCGAGATCATCGATCAGGTATTTCCCGACACGGTCCTTGACGGAGCCGGTCGGGTTGGTCATCTCGAGCTTGGCCAGGATCCGGACGGCGGGGTTCGGCGACATCCGCGGGATCTCGACGAGCGGCGTGTGGCCGATGGCGTCGAGGATGTCGTCGTACCGCCCGCCGTGCGGGGCGAGGGCGTCGTGGGCGTGGGCGTGGCTCGCCGCCTCGAGATGGTCGGGCTCCGGCGTCCGGATGACGACCGGCTTCGGGAGCGCCACGTCAGCGCGCGTTCGCGCCACCGGCCATCGCCGGCAGGAGGCGGACCTCGTCGCTGTCGCCGACCGGCGTCGCCAGCCCGTCGAGATAGCGGACGTCCTGGCCATTGACATAGACGTTGACGAAGCGGTTCAGGGCACCCTCGTCCGTCAGCAGCTGGCCACGAAGCGACGGGTATTTCTCGACGAGCCCGGTGACGAGGTCGCCGACCGAGGCGCCGGCCAGCTCCACCTGCTTGTTGCCACCCGCCGCGGCCCGCAGGACCTGGGGGATCCAGACGATGCTCACGCGGGACCTCCGAGAACGAACGGCTCGCCGGCACCCGCCGGCGCCGAAAAGATCGGGATGGCGAGCGGCCGGCCCTCGGCCCGGGCGGCGACCGCCTCGGTCGAGCAAACGGGGCAGGCCGGGTCGCGCCGGAGCTTGAGCTCCGTGAACGTCGAGTCGAGGGCGTCGAACAGGAGCAGCCGCCCGGCCAGCGTGTCGCCGATCCCGAGGAGGACCTTGAGCGCCTCGTTGGCCTGGAGCATGCCCATGATCCCGGGCACGACGCCGAGGACACCCGCGACCGAGCAGCCGGGCGCCAGCTCGGGCGGTGGTGGTGTCGGGTAGAGGCAGCGGTAGCACGGCCCCTCGTACGGGACGAACGTCGTCAGCTGGCCCTCGAAGCGGAAGACGCTGGCATGGATGACGGGGATGTTCTTGGCGACCGCCGCGTCGTTGAGGAGGTAGCGGGTCTCGAAGGTGTCGGTCCCGTCGATGATCACGTCGTAGCCGGCGATGATCCGGTCGACGTTGTCGGCGACGAGCATCTCCTCGTGGGTGATGACGTTCACGTCCGGATTGAGCGCGTTGATCGTCTTGCGGGCCGACTCCGTCTTCCGCTCCCCCACCCGATCGTTCGTGTGGAGGATCTGCCGCTGCAGGTTCGAGAGATCGACGACGTCGAAGTCGACGATGCCGATCGTGCCGACGCCGGCGGCCGCGAGATAGAGAGCCGATGGTGAGCCGAGACCGCCGGCGCCGATGAACAGCGCCTTCGATTCGAGCAGACGGGTCTGGCCGGCCGCACCCACCTCGGGGATCAGCAGGTGGCGGCTGTAGCGCTGCTTCTGTTCCGCCGACAGGATGACCGGCGCCTCCCACGGCAGGCCGGCCGACTTCCAGGCCTGGAACCCGCCGGACATCGAGGCGACGTTCGTGTAGCCGAGCTGCTCGAGGGTCTGGGCCGCGAACAGGCTGCGCACGCCGCCGGCGCAGTACAGGATCACCTCGGCTTCGCGGTCGGGCGCGGCCGCCTCAACCTGCTGCTCGACGTAGCTCTTGCTGATGTGGACGGCACCGGGCAGGTGGCCCTGCTCCCATTCGGACGCCTCACGGACATCGATCACCGTCGCGGAGCCATCGGCGAGCGCATCGACCTGCTGGGGAGTGACCTCGCGGATCTGTGCGCGCGCCTCCTTGAGGAGGTCGGCATAGGTTCTGGGCATATGAGCAATGGCTCCGGTGGTTCGACGGGCTGCCGGCGGTTGCGCGGCAGGGCGGTGAGAGGAGACGGGGATACGAGCCGGCTACGCCGGCCGGCGACACATGCAGCGGCGCCCGCGGTCAATGGTCACGCTGGAGCGCCTTCCTGTTTGACGCCTGTCGCGGCCGCGTCGGTCTCGGCGAGCGCCTTCTGGAGCGTCTCGTGGCTGAGCATCGCGCACTTGAGGCGGGCCGGGCTGATGTCGATGCCGAGGAGTTCGAGCAGGTCGTCGGCCCGGAATGCCGCCACGTCGGCGACAGGCTTGCCCTTGATCTCGTCCGTCAGGAGCGATGCGCTCGCCTGGCTGATCGCGCAGCCGCGGCCGGTGAACCCCACCCGCTCCACCACGCCGTCGCGGATCCCGATCTGCATCGTGATCCGGTCGCCGCACAGGGGATTGCTCCCCTCGAAGCTGGCCGTGGGCTCGTCGATGACCCCGAAGTTGTGGGGCCGTCGATAGTGTTCGAGGATGTAGTCGCGGTAGAGATCGTCCATCGGTTCCGTGCTGCGTCTAGAGAAGGGTGAGGATCAGCCCGCTCGCCAGAAGGGCCATCGCCCCGAGGGCGAGACCCAGGAGGCGCAGGCAGCCGCTCGTGTCCACGTGTTTCCCCTTCAATCCCGAGCGTTTTCGTCGGGATTGAATCTAGGGCTCGCCGGGCGGAGCGTCAATCGGGCCGTGTCGAGCGGGGCTGGAATCCCCGGCGTCGTGTAACGGCCTGCCTTCCGCGGCGTCATCGGGTCACACGTTGGCTTGCCCGACCCATCGATCGGTGTCGGGCGGCAGCGAGACTGGAGAGACCCGATGAATCGCTGGATCGCCGCACTTCTCACGGCCGTGACATTGGCGAGCGCCGTGCTTCAGCTCGGGGCACCCGATGCCCGGGCGGCGTCGATCCCGACGGTGACGACGGTGACCGGCCCGGCACAGGCGGTCGACGTGCCGGATCTCGTCACGGTGACCGTCCAGATCTCGCCAGCCCCCCAGCCGTTGGACGGATTCATTCCGGCGGTCAACGTCTATGTCGACGGTAGTCTTCGCCCCGAGACCATCGCGGCCGACGGTACGGCGGTCGCCAGCCTTTCGCTGACCGCCGGCCGTCACGACGTCTATGCCGCGTTCGACGGTTTCAACGGCTACGACGCGAGCCAGAGCTCCACGATCAGCATCGAGGTGGGGAGCGCGACGACCACGGTTCTGACTTCGAGCCGTGAGCCTGCCCTCAACACCCAGGACGTTACGTATACGGCTACCGTCACCGGCAAGAACGGCTACCCGCAGCCGGCCGACCCGCCCGTGGGCGGAACCCTGACGATCACCGACACGACAACGTCCTCCGTTCTTGGCACCCTTGCGGTGACGGCGACCGCGCGGACGCTCACGATCACCAGGAAGCTCACCGTCGGTAGCCACGCGCTTCGGGCGGCCTACACTGGCGCCGGCCTGTACCGAGCGTCGAGCGCGCGGCTGACGGAGACGATCCAGGCCGACCGCGTCGTCGACGCCGCCGGTGTCACGAGCACCCCTGCGACCTTCTATCCGGTCATCGACAGCTACAAGGACACGCTCTCGATTCGCGGCAGCCGTCGCGAACCGATCTCCGTGGCCATCCGGATCTACTCGGTCAGCACGGGCAAGCTGGTTCGCGGCGGAAGCGTTGTCCTGGGATCCGGCGCCTACGCCTGGGCCTGGAACGGACGATCGACGTCGGGTGTCCTCCAGCCAGCCGGGAGCTACCGGATCGTCCAGACCCTGACGGACACGGCCGCGAACCGCCTGGCCATCACGACAACTGCCGTCATCTCGCTCAAGCGCCTCTACTGGCACACCGCGACCATCACGAAGTACGGCGGCGCGTACTCGATCAAGGGCGATCCGGGAAACGGGTACGTCAGTCGTACGGCGTCCGGCTACTACCGCGGGGTGAAATTGTCGAGCGGCCGGTCCTGGGTGGCCATCAGCTACCCGTTCACCATCCCGTCTGCAACGGTCTACAAGACCGTCACCTTCAAGGTGCTTGGCCGGTCACCGAACGGAACGCGCGCGACGATCGCGATCTGGAATCCCGGTTGGGGCTCCTACCAGTACGTCGAGAGCTATTCCCAGGCCAGGCTCGTCGGGCCCGGCTATCGGTGGTGGGCGACGAGCGGGCCCGGCTCGGCGCTCCACAGCGGCAGGACGGCCCGCGCCGAGGTCTTCCTGGAGTACGGACCCGGCGGCAAGGTGTTCGATGTCGCCAAGGTCAGCCTGGTCGTGAAGTACGCCCTGCTTCGGTAGCCATCACGACTCGCTGAACGTCCATCTGCCGCAGCCGATACGCTGCGGCAGATGCGTCTTCCCCTGGTGATCGTCGCCGCGTCGATCGTCGCGATCGCCGGCGGCTGCTTCCCGTTCGACCCGCCGCCGCGACCCAGCGGCGCGGCGCCCGATGGCTCCGGCGTCGGATCGATTGCGCCCGGCCCGTCGGAGGTCGCGTTCGGGCAGGTCATCGGACCATGGCGGCAGGCTCCGCTCGCCCTGGGCGATCCGCAGATCGCCGTGATCTCCGACGCCTGCGCGGGGGCGGCCCGGGAGCAGCTCGGCGAACCGGAGGCGAACCTGCCGACCGCCCTCGTCGATACCCGCGGCGAGAACGTCGCGACGGCGATCATGGCCGACGAGGAGCGGGCGATCGAATGCCGGGTCCGGATCGATGCCCAGGGTGGGGTGACGGTCGACAGCGTCCTTCGCCTTGCGCCGGCGGCCGTCGCTCCGGTCGCCGGCACCGATCTCAGCGTGACGCGCCTCGCCGAGATCCCCGACCGGGAGGGTGATCGGATGCTCGTGATCGGGCGGTTCGGGCCGCAGGCGTTCGGGGTCAAGCTTCGGTTCGGCGACGAGACGGAGGTCGTCGCTTCGACCACGAACGGCTGGTATGCGGCGTGGTGGCCGGGCCACGCGCGGGCGAGCTCGATCGTCGCCGTCGACGGCCAAGGCGCCGAGGTCGGGACCGTCGCGCCCCCGAACGGCGAGGTCAACGGCCAGATGGGCGCCGCGTCGTGGTGGCTCGACCCGAAGGCGCCGAAGCCGACCGCGGAGTCCATTGCGATCCAGGGGCTGGTGATGGAGCTGGCGTGCGCGAGCGGCAATTCGCCGAAGGGCCGGATCCAGGGACCGTTGATCGACCTGACGGAAACGGCCGTCACTGTCACGTTCGGCGTGCAGCACCGGCCGGGCGGCCAGGACTGCCAGGGCAACGGTCCATTCCCGGTCACGTTCCAGCTGCCCGAGCCGCTCGCCGGGCGGACGCTCCTCGACGGCAACGAGGTCCCGCCGCGCGACGCCGCGAAGCCGCCCTCCGGCTAGGGCGGCCCGGCCAGACTCCCACGCAACAGGACTTAGGCCACATCGGACGGTGATCGTTAGCCGGGACCGGCTAATTGCGCGCCGAATCGACCCGATTCAGGCCGATACGGCGGCCTTGCTCTCGCCCGGCGGGAATCTGTCAACGATTCGGCGATCTGCGGTGGTTGACTCTCACCCGGTGGGAATCGGTCAACGGAGTGAGCCCGCTCTGCGGCAGATCCCCTCAGCCGAAGAGCTTCTGGACCTCGATCAGGCCGGCGGCGAGGGCGTCGATGTCCTCGCGGGTGGAGTAGACGTTGAACGAGGCACGGGCCGTCGCCGCCAGGTCGAGCCGCTCGTGGAGCGGCATCGTGCAATGGTGGCCGGCCCGGACGGCGATCCCGAACCGATCGAGCACCTGGGCGACGTCATGGGGGTGGATGCCGGGCAGGTTGAACGGGACGACGCCACCCCGCAGGTCGGCCGACATCGGCCCGTACAGTTCGATCGCCGGCACGCGCGCCGGCAGCACGTCGAACGCGTACGTCACGAGATCGCGCTCGTGCTCGCGAACCGCGTCCATCCCGATGGCTCCCAGGTAGTCCGCCGCGACCCCCAGCCCGATCGCGTCGCCGACCGCCGGCGTCCCCGCCTCGAACTTCCAGGGGATGTCGTTGAAGTCGCTCCGCCGCAGGTGGACCTCGCGGATCATCTCGCCGCCCGACAGGAACGGCGGCATTGCCTCGAGCAGCTCGCGCCGGGCCCAGAGGGCGCCGGAGCCCATCGGGGCCAGCATCTTGTGGCCGGAGAACGCGTAGAAGTCGGCGCCGAGCTCCTGGACGTCGACCGTGACGTGGGGCACGGCCTGGGCGCCGTCGATGAGGACCAGGGCGCCGGCCGCGTGAGCCATCTCGACCATCTCGCGGACCGGGTTGATGGTGCCGAGCGTATTCGAGACGTGGGTGAACGCGACGAGCTTCGGGCGGAGCTTGAGGAGGACCTCGAAGACCTCGAGACGGAGGATGCCGTCGTCCGTGATCGGGATGAACTCGAGGTCGCCATCGCGTTCCTGGACGAGGAGCTGCCACGGGACGAGGTTGGCGTGGTGCTCCATCTCGGTCAGGACGATCGCATCGCCGCGGTTGATGTTCTGCCGGCCCCACGCGTACGCGACGAGGTTGATCGCCTCCGTCGCGTTGCGGGTGAAGACGACCTCGTGGGCGTCCGGCGCGTTGATGAACCGGGCGACCTTCGCCCGAGCCCGCTCGTACTCGGCCGTCGCCTTCTCGCCGATCGTGTAGATCCCGCGGTGGACGTTGGCGTTGTACTCGCGGTAGTAGGTGTCGATCGCCTCGAGGACGACCCGCGGCTTCTGCGACGTCGACGCCGAGTCGAGATAGACGAGCTTGTGGCCGTTGATCACCTCGTCGAGGATCGGGAAATCCCGGCGGATGGCGTACGGGTCGAAGGTGGCCGATGCCGGAGCGTCCGCTTCGATCGCCACGATCCTTTCGGCCCGGCTAGCGGGCGGCCTCCACCGGCTGGTGATGAGCCGGCTCGTCCAGCTCCGCGCCGGCCGGCGCCTTCGGGACGAGGAGGGCCTCGTCCGACACGTTCGTCTCGAGCCCGGCCTCGCGAAGGATCGGCCCGTAGCCCTCGTCCTCGAGCCGCAGGGCGAGATCCTTGCCGCCGCTCTTGACGATCCGGCCCTGGGCGAGGACATGGACGAAGTCCGGCGTGATGTAGTTCAGGAGGCGCTGGTAGTGGGTGATCAGGAGCACGCCCAGCTCGGGGTTGAGCATCGCATTGACACCCTCGGCGACGATCCGCAGGGCGTCGATGTCGAGACCCGAGTCGGTCTCGTCGAGGATCGCCATCTGCGGCTCGATGACGGCCATCTGGAGCATCTCGAGCCGCTTCTTCTCGCCGCCGGAGAAGCCCTCGTTGACGTAGCGCGTGACGAAGCTCTCGTCCATCTTCAGCAGGCCCAGCTTCTCGCGCATCTTCCGACGGAACTCGAGCATCGAGACCCCGCCGCGTACAGGGTCGGTCGGGTCGACGTCGGTGGTCTTGTCGATCCCCTGGAGCTTCGCGTTGAGC
Source organism: Candidatus Limnocylindrales bacterium (assembly GCA_036276275.1). Classification (GTDB taxonomy): domain Bacteria; phylum Chloroflexota; class Limnocylindria; order Limnocylindrales; family CSP1-4; genus CF-46. The sequence goes on along the minus strand of DASUPH010000491.1, from coordinate 184 downwards.
GCGCTCCGGACGAACGATGCGACGCTCAGGCCGGGGATCGCGGTCGGGTACTGGAAGGCGAGGAACATCCCCAGGCGGGCGCGCTTGTCCGGGCTGAGCTTGAGCAGGTTGCGGCCGAGCCACGTCACCTCGCCGCCCTTGATCACGTAGGCGGGATGGCCCATGAGGGCGTAGGCGAGCGTCG
>DASUPH010000490.1:0-17736 GCA_036276275.1 Candidatus Limnocylindrales bacterium | reverse complement strand
ATCAGTGGCGACGGCGCATCGTCGTCGGCATCCACGATCGAGATGGCCGAGGCGCTCTCGGCTTTCCATTTTCCGGACGACCTGTGGGCCAGGCTGATCTACGACCTCGTCATCTGTGCCCGCTCGACGGACCCGCCGATCGAGACCTTCGTCGCGGCACTCGTCCCGATCTACTTCGGGCGGGTCGGCAGCTTCGTCATCGAGAACCGCCACCAGACGACGGACCAGGCGGAGGACCGGGTCGAGCGGCAGGCCCGTGAATTCGAGCTGTTGAAGCCGTACCTGGTCGAACGCTGGGAGGCCGCGGAAGCCGAGGCCACGGCCGCTCCCTCTCCGGCCCCCGCCGCGACCGATCCCGAGCCGGCCGAGCCCCCGCGGGCAGCGGCCGAGACGCGCTCGTGACCGCCCGCGGACCGCTGCCCGCCCGGATCCTGATCCCCGTCGCCAACCCGGCGACGGCCGAGGAGCTGATCCGCCTCGGGGCCGACCTGCTCGACCCGCGATCCGGCGAGCTGACGGCCCTCGGCATCGTCGAGGTGCCGGAGGGGATGCCCCTGTCGGAGGGCGCCACGCGTGCTCGTCATGCCCGGCGGCTCCTGCAGCGGGTCCTCGACTTCGCTCCGGACGGGACGACGATCCACCCGATCGTCAGGATCGGCCGGCATGCCGCCGAGGGGATCATCGAGGCGTCCGCCGAGCAGGAGGCGGATCTGATCATCTTCGGCTGGGGCGGCAAGGCGGCGTCCGCCCGCGACGGCGGGTCGTCGATCTCGCCGACGATCGACGAGGTCGTGCGCGACGCGCCGGCCGACATCGCCGTCGTCAAGCAGCGCGGCTCGCGAGAAATCCGGCGGATCGTCGTCCCGGTCCGCGGCGGGCCGCATGCCGAGCTCGCGGTCCGCTACGCCGACGCGATCGCCCGCCGTCACGACGCCCAGGTCGCGGTCCTCCATTTCGTCCCGCCCGGCATCACCCTGGCCGTCCGGGCCCAGGCGGAGCACGCCCTGAGCCAGTTCGTCCGCCAGCATCTCAAGGGTCGGGCCGAGGGGATCGTCCGCGAGGCCGCCAACGTCCGGAACGCGATCCTCCGCGAGGCGGAGCGGGCCGACCTCGTCGTCATGGGTGCGTCGGCCCAGCCGGCCGGCACCGACGGCGACAGCTACCTGTTCGGCGCCCTGCCGGAGGCGATCGCGACGCGGGCGAAGCCGACCGTCGTCGTCGTGAAGACCCGCGAGACGATCGGTCGGGCGACGTTCGAGAGCCTCGCGTCGCGGGCCGAGACGCTCGCCGCGGCCGATCGCGCCGCCGAGGAGGCGCGAGCCGTTCCCGCCCGGGTCGAGCGCTGGTTCGGCGAATCGAACTTCCACCATGCCGAGTTCGCCGATCTCCGCCGCCTCGTCCAGCTCAAGGAGAAGCAGGGCGTGACCGTGTCGCTCGTCCTGCCGACGCTCAACGAGGAGGAGACGATCGGCCCGATCGTCCGCCGGGCGATCCGGGAGATGGTCGGCCGGGTGCCCCTCCTTGACGAGATCCTCGTCGTCGACTCGGCGTCGACGGATCGGACCCGCGAGATCGCCGAGGCCGAGGGCGCCCGGGTGATCCAGCACCCCGACATCCTCAGCCGCTACGGTTCCTTCCGAGGCAAGGGCGAGGCGCTCTGGAAGTCGGTCCACGAGACGACCGGCGACATCATCGTCTGGGCCGACACCGATGTCCGCAACTGGCATCCGCGGATGGTCTACGGGACGTTGGGTCCGCTCCTCCACGAGCCGCGGCTGCAGTACGTCAAGGGCTACTACCAGCGGCCGATCGTCGAGGGCGGCGTTCTCAAGGAGGGCGGCGGTGGACGGGTGACGGAGCTCGTCGCCCGGCCGCTGATCAACCTCTTCTACCCCGAGCTCTCGGGGATGATCCAGCCGCTCTCGGGCGAGTATGCCGGCCGGCGGGCCCTGCTCGAGGCCATCCCGTTCTTCACCGGCTACGCCGTCGAGATCGGACACCTGATCGACGCGGCGGACCGGGTCGGCATCGAGGGCCTCGGCCAGGTCGACCTGGAGCGCCGGGTCCACCGCAACCAGGAGCTCGAAGGCCTGTCGCGGATGTCGTTCGTCATCCTCCAGGCGGTCATGAAGCGGCTTGAGGAGCGGCGCAAGGCACGCCTCTTCGCGGAGCTCGGTTCGACGATGAAGCTGCCGCGATCGGGTCGGGGTCGGCTGTCCCTCGAGGTCATCGAGCTGGCCGACCAGGAGCGTCCACCGATGATCCGGATCCCCGAGTACCTCGAGCGGCGGCGCGGGCCGGAGAGCTCGAATGGGGCGGCCCACGGCGGACTCGACCTCGGGGCCGACGCGCTCGAACCCGTCGGGCGGTGAGCCCGAGCGACAACGGCATCGGCGATCGGCGACTGACAGTCCTGTTCGCGCCGGACTCCTTCAAGGGCTCGCTGACGTCGGTCGAGGTCGCGCGGGCACTCGCCGCAGGCTGGTCACGGGGGCGCCCGCGCGACGACATCCTCCTGGCGCCGCTCGCCGATGGCGGGGAGGGGACGCTCGTTGCGATCGAGGCCGCCGGCGGTTGGGACTGGCGCGAGTCGCCGACGACCGATCCGCTGGGACGCTCGATCCCCGCCCGCTGGTTGCGCTCGACGGACGGCCGTCGGGCCGTCGTGGAGCTGGCGGCGGCATCGGGCCTCTCTCGTCTGCTCCCGCACGAGCTCGATCCGCTCGGCGCCTCGACCCGCGGGACGGGCGAGCTCGTCCGGGCCGCGCTCGACGACGGCGTCCGCGACATCACCCTGGGGATCGGTGGCAGCGCGACGAACGACGGAGGCTCCGGCATCCTCGAGGCACTCGGCGCCCGGATCCTGCCGGGTCCCGATCGCGTCGAGCGCGTCGACCTCGACACGCTGGACCCGAGACTCGCCGAGACCCACCTCCGGATCGCCTGTGATGTCACGAACCCGCTCCTCGGCGAACGCGGAGCGGCCGCGACCTATGGCCCCCAGAAGGGAGCGACGCCGGAGGACGTCGCAGAGCTCGATCGCCGGCTCGGCCGGTTCGCCGACGCGCTCGAGGCTGCGACGGGCCGCAACGAGCGCGTTACGCCCGGCGCGGGTGCCGCCGGCGGCACGGGCTTCGGGCTGCTCTGCCTGACCGATCGGTTCGCGTCCCTCGGGCTCGTGCCCGGCATCGATGTCGTGATGGACGCCGCCGACTTCGACGGGAAGCTCGCCCGGTCCGACCTCGTCATCACCGGCGAGGGTCGGATCGACGAGCAGACCGCGTTCGGCAAGACGGCCCTCGGGGTCGCCCGCCGGGCCTCGGCAGCAGGCGTTCCGTGCATCGCGGTCGGTGGTGGCGTGACGCCCGAAGGGATCGCGGCGGTCGCGCCGCTTCAAGCGGTCGTCGTCCCGGTGGTCGAGCGGCCGCAGTCGGTCGAAGAGGCGATGGCCGCCGGCCCGGGGCCGGTCGAACGCTGCGGCGAGCGGATCGCGGGCCTGGCCGACCTCGGCCGGCGCCTTGCCCCATCATCCGGGTCGTGACCCCGGCGACGACGAAACCCAGAGCGAGGCCGAAGCGAAAAGCGAAGCGTCGCCGGCCCGATCCCGCCCTCGCCTGGGCACGCCGTCTCGCCCGGTACCGGCCGCGCCTGCTCGAGGACACGCTCGACGCGCTGACGTCGATCTACGGTCCCCAGGTCTGGGAGCGCCGCCTCGACCCGACCTCCGAGCTCATCCTCACGATCCTCACCCAGAACACCGCCGACATCAACGCCGAGAAGGCGTTCGTCGCGCTCCGTGCGGCTTACCCGTCGGGCCTTGCGGTCGAGCGGCACGCCCCGGGCGTCGGTTGGGGCGGACCCGGGTTGCCGGACGGCTCCCCACCCGATTGGGCCGCCGTCGAGGCGGCGCCGCTGGCGGAGCTGATCGACGTCATCCGACCCGGCGGTCTCGCCCCGACGAAGGCGCCACGCCTGCAGGCGACCCTCCGCAAGATCCGCCAGGAGCGCGGCGATCACTCCCTCGAGTTCCTCGGCGAGCTGGAGCCGCTCGCCGCCCGAGATTGGCTGACGGCGATCCCTGGGATCGGGAAGAAGACGGCCTCGGTGCTGCTCCTGTTCTGCTTCAACCAGCCGCTGATGCCGGTCGACCGCCATGTCGAGCGGGTCGCCAAGCGGATCGGCCTGCTGCCGGCAAAGGCCCCGGCCGATCGAACCCACGACCAGTTCAACGCGATGCTGGCGGGCTCACCCGAACGCACATACGAGGCCCACGTCCTGCTGATCCATCACGGTCGGGCGATCTGCCAGGCCCGCAGCCCGAAGCACGAGCTCTGCCCGATCCGCGATCGCTGCCGTTTCGTCGACCCGAAGGCGCCCTGAACGGCGGGTCCTTCAGGGCAAGAGCAGGTGGACCGGGTTGCCGTTGATCGCGACCTCCCACGTGGTCGTGTCGTTGGCGGCGCTCATCTGGTATTCGATCTTCCACCAGCCGGGCTCGGTCTCGCCCGCCGGTGTCAGTCCGGTCGAGCCGTAGGTGGTCGGCAGCGGGATCGAGATGGTGATCAGGTGGTTGTTGAACTGGGGCGAGCCGCCCACCGAGGTCTGGATCTGCGTCCCCGAGCCCGTCCTGCCGTCATCTGCGACCCACGTGAAGTTGACGTTGTTGTAGGCATTCCCGTCAGGGCTCTTCACCCGGAGGAACGCGTCGCCGGCCGACTCGCCCGGGTCGAACAGGCGGATCACCATCGTCTTGCTCGCGTGAGCCGCCTCGATCTGGGCGAGGTAGAACAGGCTCGTGGCAGTGTCCATGTTGGCGTAGGCCGCCATCCGGCCGCCCCCGTAGACCCGGGCCCTGCCGCTGCTCGCGGTGACGTGGATCGAGAAGAGATTCTCGGCGCCAACTGCGCTGTTGCCGCCGTCGACGGTTGTGTTGACGTTCACCCGGTACATGCCCTGGGCGAGGCCCGACGCCAGGGAGACCCAGCGGTTGTGGGCGGGGTTCGACGCGCAGTCCTGGCGATTGCCCGAGGTGCTGTTCGCCGGCGTCCCGAAGTCGCCGCTGAAGTCGCCGAGGGTTGCCGCCCCTGGGTCGTAGTGGAGCGTCGCCACGGGCGCACCGTCGTCCGAGGCGTCGAGCGGCGTCCCCCGCATGTCGTAGAGGCGGTAGGTCACGGCAACGGGAGCGATGACCTGGCTCGGCGCGTGATCCGTCCAGTGATCGCCCGCCCCGAACGAGCCTCCATGGCCGTTGTCACCGGTGGCGCAGAAGATCGGATCGAACAGGCGGACCTGGCCGTTCGTCGCACCGCCGCTCAGCTCGACCGTGTAGTCGTAGCCGTTGGGATCGTAGTTCGGGTTCGGATCGCCCTTGCTGCCCCCGGCGCCGTTGCCGAGGGAGGCCGGGGCGTAGCGATCACCGTTCTCGCGGACACCGCCCGACGTAAAGACGGCGCCCCAGATGTTCTGCGGCGCCAGCGGCAGCCCGCTGACCGGGTCGAGGACCGACAGGACGCTCTTGACCCGGGCCGTGTGGGAGAAGACCGTCACGGTGAACGCGTCCACCGAGACCGTGGCCGAGTTGTTGCAGCGGCCCGCGTTCGAGTTCGAGGCATCGTCGTTCGTCTCCGGATCGAAGGCCCGGAGGCGGACCTGGAGCCTGCCGTTGGCGACGTCCGCCGGCCCCCACGTCAGACCCCACGGGTCGGTCGCGCCTCCCAGGACCGGCCACGACCCGGACCCCGGGTCGCTGCCCGTGAGATCGACCGACCGGTTCGTGGTCGACCACGTGCCGCCGTTGTCGGGCGAGAGCTCGACGGCGAGCCGGCAGCCGGCCGGGTCGCTCGCCTTGGCCTCCAGGCGGACCTCGATGCCGGCGACCGTGTTGCTGCCCGGGATGCTGAACCCGAAGTTGCCGTAGGCCTGGCCGCTGCCGGTCGCCCCCGTCCCGACGGTTCCCGTCGCCGCGACGTTGTTGCTGGTGAGGGCGCTGCTGCGGTTGCTGAACTGGTTGTTGGGACTCGTCGTGATCCCGACCGACGGGAGGTTCGGGCCGTAGGTCACGGCGCTTCCGCCGGTCAGACCCTCGAAGAAACCCACCCCGTAGTAGTTCTGGGGACTGCCCATCGGGACGGGCAGGACGAACTCGGCCTTCGCGTTCCGGATCACCGGCAGGCTGCTGATCCCGAGGACGCGCATGAAGAACGTGTCCACCGTCGTCGCGATCTTCACGTTCAGGCGACGGTCGTTCGTGGCGTCCTTCAGGGGTGTGATCGTCGCCTTGGCGCCGTTGATGTAGCCGTTCTTTTCCGCCTCGATGATGGCCGTGCTGTAGGCGACATTCGGCGTCCCGGGCAACCAGACCACCCCGGCCAGGGCGGCCGCGTCGGCGGCGCGTTGGACGCGGAGCGAGTTGGCCCAGTACCACGAGACGTCCACGACCAGGGCGACCATGCCGCACAGGACGATGATCGACATCGCGAAGACGATCATGATCTGGCCGCGCGTCCGCGAGCGCTTGGGCATGTCTGCCTCCGTCCGGTCGCTCATGTCGGATTGATCGCCATGACCGTCCGGTCATCGATCCGGATGGATCCCGAACTGAAGGCGCGGACGAGGTTGCCGAGGGGCGTGACGAGGTCGTACCGATAGGTGAGGCTGACCCCGACCGAGTCGGGCGGGTTGTTCGGTAACGTCCAGCTGTTCTTGCGGCCACAGGCGTTCCAGCCGAGCGAGGACTGGCTGAACTTGAGGGCGTAGCCATCCACGGTCGGTCCCGTTCCGGGGATCCACACGTTCGCCAGGCCACCGATCTGGAGACCGCTGGCATCGGCCGCGTAGATCCGGATCTCGCTGACGTTGGCCATGGCGATCTGGGAGCCCGGTGACGTGAGGACGCGCTGGAGCGCCGCGATGACGTTCTTGTCGACCTCACTGCAGACGACCTGGTCGGTGCCGCTGCCGAGCGCCGCCGCCATGCGCGCGCCCTCGCGCGTCGCGTATTCCAGCCCGATGTGGTGGCTGAACACGAGCCCGAACTCGAGCATCCCGAGCAGCAGCATCATGAACACGGGGAGCGCAACCGCGAACTCCACGATGCTCTGGCCCGATCGGCGGGCCGCCCGCTCCCCGTGCAGCCGCCGGGCGACCGAAGCCCGGATCACAGGACGGGCTCCATCCGCATCGCGTTCGACTTCACCATGACGTAGCCCGTCCCGCCCAGGCCGGTCATGGACGCCAGTGGCGTGTGCCAGCTGTAGATGTAGGTCAACTCGACGCCGATGTGATCGAGCGGCCGGCCGCTGCCACACCCGGCGATCGTGTTGCACCGCGTGGTCTCCGGGAAGCCTTCGCTGCCGACGAGCGTGAACGACACCGTCGCCGACGGGTTGCCGGGCCGCGGGCAGGGCTTCGATCCCCCGCGGTTGTAGAGGTTCTGCTGGGGCGCCCCGACGGGATAGGCATTGCCCACCGTGTCGGATCGGTAGATGACGACCCGGGCGATCTGGTCGGCGTTGGTCGGCGGCGACATCGCGTCTTCGACCGACCGCAGGATCGCGCAGTCCGCGCCCGTGGCGTTGCCGGCCTCCGCCCCGGTGAGAGCGGCCTCTCGGGTCGCGAAGTTGATCGTGAGCTGGGCGTTGAAGACGAGGGAGAACTCGATGACGCCGAGGAGCATCACCAGGAAGAGCGGGATGACGAGGGAGAACTCGACGAGAGCCTGGCCGTCGATCCGGGACCAGCGTCGGTGCCCGCGGCGGATCGTGCTCGCCCGGACGTCGGGGACGATCGTCGTCCCGGACGTCGAACCACGACGTCGAGCCGTGGCGTCACGCCAGATGGCTGAGTACATCGTATGGGTCCCCGGCGGTTGCGGATGTCATCCGCGCGGCGAATGTACGCCGAGGAATCGGGTCTGGATTCTTACGGGAGTACCCGCGGACCGGAAGCAATGGTCCCGATCGGTGCCACCTGCCACCGGGGCCACCACCGGGCCCTGGCCGAGCGGGCGCGGGCCCGGTCCGGCCGACCGGCCCGCGGTCGAGGCGCGGGCTCCGCGGGTCCGCTGCCTATACTCGAATGCATGCTCTCCGGCGGCCCACCCGGCGCCCGCGGCGCTCAAGCGCCGCGGATCCTGATCGTCGACGACGACCCGAACCTGCTCGTCCTCCTCGCCGACCAGCTCCGGGCAGACGGCTACGAGATCCAGACCGCCCGTGACGGCGAGGAGGCGCTCCGGCGGCTGCGGTCATCCTGGCCGGACCTCCTGATCATCGACATGATGATGCCGCGCATGGACGGGCTGAGCCTCGCCCGGGAGATCAAGGGCCGTGCCGATCTGCCGATCATCGTCCTCTCCGCGATCGACGCCGGTGACTCGAAGGCGGACCTGCTCGAGGAGGTCGCCGAGGACTACGTCACGAAGCCCTATCACTATCCGGAGCTCCGCGCCCGGGTCAATCGCGTCCTGCGCCGGCTCGGCGACAAGGTCCCCCGCCAGAGCCTGATCCTCGGTCCGAACCTGACCCTCGACCTCCATCGCCGCGAGGCGACGGTCGGGACGGAGGTCGTCCAGCTGACGCCGACCGAGTCGCGCCTGCTCTACGCCCTGGCCGCGAACCTCGGGCAGACCGTGACGACCGATACCCTCCTCGCGAGAGGCTGGGCCGAGACCGAGGACGCCGATCCGTCCTATGTCTGGGTCACGATGCGGCGCCTGCGTCAGAAGGTCGAGGTCGACCCGAACCGGCCGGTCCACGTCCAGACCGTCCGCGGGGTCGGATACCGACTGGTCGCCGCCGATCCGGCGCCCGATGAGGTGGCTCGTGGCTGAGGGCGGACGGATCGCCGATGCCGAGGAGCCACGCCCCGGCGGTCGACCGCCGCCGTCCGAGACCGTCGCCGCGGCCGTCGACGCGCCCCGGGACGAGTGGCTGGACGAGCCGCGGACCGACGAGCGCGGCGTCCGGTTCGCGCTCGGGCTGTCGTTCCGAACCCGGCTCACGATCGCCCTGGTCGCCGCGGCGATCATCCCGCTCGCCGGCTTCGGGATCCTCGTCCTGATCCTGGATCCGGCGGCTTCCCAGGGCGCGACCCTGGGTCGGGTCCTGCTGTTCGTCCTCGTCGTCGCAGCGACCTCGGGCATCCTCCTTGCCTACCTCCTCGCCGCCGACCTGACGGCTCCGCTGCGAGCCATCGCCGCGGCCGTCGACCGGGCATCGGCGGGCGACCTCTCGACCCCGATCGTCGTCCCCGGCGAGGACGAGCTCGCCCGCCTGGCCGACAGTCACAACCGGCTTGCGGCCGATCTCGAACGGCGCAATCGCGAGCTGGGTCGGATCCTCCAGGCGATCCAGAGCGGCTCGCCGCATGACAGCCCGGAGTTCATCGCCGGCCGCGCCGGCACCGACGCCCGGAGCGCCTTCGGGATGATCGACGCCTACGTCATCCTCGTGGACCCGGCCGAGATCCCGACCGAGGAGCGGATCCCCGGTGAATCGCTGCCGATCAGGGCGGTGCTGCGGGGCGGGACCGAGGAGCTGGGCGTCCTCGTCGGCCACCTGCCGGCGACCCGGCTCTGGGAACGGGCCGACCAGGACCTCCTCGAGCTCTATGCGAGCGAGGTGGCGGTCGCGATCCGGAACGCCGAGCTGTTCGCCCGGGTCGAGTCGCAGAACGCCCAGCTCCTCGAGCTGGACGCTGCCAAGGATGACTTCCTGCGTGGCGTGAGCCACAACCTCCAGACGCCGCTGACGAGCATCCGGGCCCACGCCGACCAGATCGGTCGGGATCGACCCGACCAGCGCTTGGGGATCATCGCCGAGCAGACCGATCGCCTGTCGCGGATGGTTCGTCAGCTGTTGACCGTGACCCGGCTCGATTCGGGCGCCCTGCGGCCCCGCCCCGAAGTCGTCGCCCTCGGCCATCCGGTGCGCCGCGTGTGGGAGGCTCTCGCATCGGCCGACGTCCCGTTCCGCCTCGACGACGGTGCGGCCGGCTGGCTCGCCGTCGCCGACGTCGACCAGCTCGACCAGGTCCTGTGGGCCCTGCTCGACAACGCGGTGAAATACGGACAGCGCTCCCCGGTGACCGTCGAGATCAGCCCCGAGCCCGCGGAGGGGCGTCTTCGCCTCACGATCTCGGACGAGGGACCGGGCGTCTCCGATCACGACCGGACGCGGCTGTTCCGACGCTTCGAGCGAGGCGCGGAGCGGACGGCCGACGACGGCAGCGGGCTCGGGCTCTACGTCTCGCGCGAGCTGTGCCGGGCGATGGAGGGTGACCTGGTCCTGGAGCCGCACGTGGCCGGCCGGGGCGCGTCGTTCAGCATCTATCTGCCGGGTGAGCCGCCCGAGGAAGGATGAGCCGCACCGTCGCTGGAATCGAAGAACCGGCACCGCTGGTGCCGGTTCCGGATCGAGTCGGATGGCGTGAGCCGCCGCGCGGGCGACGGTCAGGCGATGGTCGGGTTGCCCTTCGAGACGCTCGGCACCTGGGCCGAGGACTCGGAGCGGGCGCGACGCGGTCCCCAGATGAGGCCCCGCGGATCGCCAGCGACGATCGCGGCTGCCGCGGTCCCGAGGATCGGCCCGAGGGCGACGGACAGACCGGCGATGTCGGCGATCATCGCGCCGGCATACCAGGCGGCGTAGAACCAGAGGAGTGCGGCCAAGGCGCGTTTCTTCATGACCGGGAGCATCCACCGAAACGGAGTCGCAGGCCATCGCCAATTCGTACTGTCGCCGGCCACCCGCTCGCCCCATGTCGGGGCGTTGACGCACCGAGCGAAAGGTCGTCTGCAAGGTGGCATGACCAAGATTGGCTGGTACTTTCGTCCTGTCCTGGGCGAGCCGCAGCCTACTCGGGGGTCCCCGGCGAATGATCAGTCGTCACCGTCACCAACCAGCCGGACCAGGGAGACCTCGTCGCCAACGCGGCCAGAGCCTGGCCGAGTTCGCGCTGATCCTTCCGGTCCTTCTCCTGCTGGTTCTCATGACGATCGACTTCGGCCGGCTGTTCTACAGCTGGATCACGATCACGAATTCCGCGCGGGTCGCCGCGAACTACGCCGCCATCAACCCGGACAAACTGTTTGGCCCCGGGAGTGAGTACGCAAACCTCGTCAACGGGGAAGGGTTCGCAGCCCTGGGCACGACGTGTACGGCCGTGCCTGCCGGCGTCCCCGTCCCGGTCTTCGCGGACACGGCGACGGACACGAACGCGACGACCAACAACATGGGCGACACGGTGACGGTCGTGCTCAGCTGCAACTTCCGGATCTTCACCCCGATCGTTTCCGCGGTCGTGGGTGGGAGCGTCCCGATGACGGCCTCGTCGACCTTCACGGTCAGCGACGGGGTCTATATGCCGTGAAGCGCTTCAGCCGTGGTCAAGCGCTCGTCGAGTTCGCGCTGGTCCTGCCGGTCCTGATCCTGATCCTGATGGCGCTGTTCGACTTCGGGCGAGCCATCCTCTTCTACAACACGATCTCCGAGGCTGCCCGCAACGGGGCGCGGGTCGCGATCGTGAACCAGACGCCGGCCGACATCTGCACGACTGTCGCCGGTCGCGCGGCTGCCATCGGGCTGCCCGCGGCCTGTGCGCCGAACGCCACGGCGGTCGGGGTGTATCTGACCACTCCTTCCGGGCCGGGCACATGCGCCGCGATCAACTGCGTCCAGACCGTGCGCGTCACTTACCAGTTTCGGGCGATCACCCCGATCATCGGCAACCTCATCGGACCGCTCACGCTGACCACCACCTCATCGGTCCCCGTTGAGAGCATCTGCCTCAACGCGTCCTGTCCAACCACCTGATGCACGAGGGAGTCGACACCATGCATTCGAGGCGTCCGCGCACGAGCGGCCAGACCCTGGTTGTCTTCGCGATCGGCCTCGTCGCCATCGTCGGGATGGTCGGGTTGATCATCGATGGGGGGAACGCGTACGCCCAGCAGCGCAACTCCCAGAACGGCGCCGACTCGGTCGCCAAGGCCGGCGCGACCCTCCTCGTCCGAAGCGTCATGGGGGCCGCGGCCACGGGGACGAGCCCGACCGTAGGTCAGCTCGATGCCGCCGTCCTGGCCGCCGCGAACGCCGCCGGATCCGCCCACGGCCTGCAGCCCTTCAATCCGGGCGTGGCCGGCAATTCGAGTGCCTACTACACCGACATCCTCGGGACCCTGCTGACGCCGGGCGGCGCCACGACGGCCTCCGTCGCGACGGCGGCCCAGGTCGGAAGCGGTGCCGTTCCGACTTGCACCACGAACTGCGTTGGCGGTCGGGCAGCCGGCGTCGCCGCCTTCGGCGAACGGCCGTTCGGGACGCTGATTGCTCGCATTGCGGGCTTCAACACGTTCACGGCGAGCGCGAGGGCGACGGCCGTCGGAGGCTATGCACCCGGCACCGACTGTGTGACGACCGGTGCGTGCGTGATCCTGCCGATCACGTTCGCGACGAACATGGGAACGTGCACGGGCACCAACTCGTCGTCGTTCGGGACGGTTCCCTGGCCGTGGCCCATTCAGCCCAATGTCGTCGGCCCCGCGTACAACGGCGTGAACGAATCGATCCTTGCCGTGTGCGGAAACGCCCAGGGAGCATTCGGCTTCCTCGACTTCGGCTGCGCCCCCAACATCCAGCAACAGATCGCCAATCCCTGCTCCGGACCGATCACGTTCCCCATCTGGCTGCAGACGCAGCCAGGCAATACGAATGCGGTCGAGAACGAGCTCAATCGGTATGCGGGGACGATCGTCGGCACGTACGAGAGCGGCCTGGACAAGGTCGTCTTCATCCCGTTCTTCGACGCGATCTGCTCGTCTCGCAACACACCTGCCGTCAATGCCCCGATCGACACGACGACCTACCCAGGTGTCTGCGTGGGAAGCAATCCCGGCGGCGGTAACAACATCTACTACCACATCAAGTATTTCCTCAGCTTCGCGCTGGACCACGCCTACGTCCAGGGCAACAACAACCCGCCCTGCAACGCGGCCCCCGGCACGCCGATCCCGGGTGGGAACGGTGGAACGGGTTGCCTCAAGGGCTGGGGCGTCGAGGTTTCGTACGGGCCCGGAACGGTCTCCGCTAACCCGGGCCCGGGCGGGGCCGGCTCGCCACTCCGGATCCAGCTCATCAAGTAACCAGCCGTCTCTGGGGGACGGTCCCGGGCCTCGGGGGCCCACCGTCGGAGCCGCGTTCCAACCGGGACGCGGCTCCTTCGATTCCTGCGCCGCGAGGCGGGCAGGACTATCGGCCGGCCCCGATCACCCCGTCGGGCTATGCAGCCGCGCACCGTTTCAAGGGATCGTGAAAGGAGCGTCATCGAACCTTCGGTGACCTCCTCCATCACATCGGGGTTCCGAATGCATTCGATCCCGCGCAGCCTCCGAGCAGCGCCCCCTCGCCACCACCGGGCCCGCCGTCGCGGCCAGGCGCTCGTCGAGTTCGCGATCGTCTCGATCGTGATGCTCCTCCTGCTCGCGACCGTCGCGGACTTCGGGCGTCTCTTCTACGCCCAGATCACCGTCGAGAACGAGGCGCGCGCCGGTGCCCTGATGGCGGCCCGCCACCCCTCCTCGTACACCGGGGCCTGCCCGTCCTACTCGGCCACCAACGAGATCGGCTGCGCGATCGTCGCCGAGTCGCGCGGATCCGGTGTCACCGTCACGCCGGCCGAGATCGCCGTCACCTGCGAGAACTTCGGTGGGACCACGGTCGCCTGTACGGCAGCACCGCAGGGCAACACCCGCTCGCGGGTCCAGGTCACCAAGGTGTTCACCTTCATGATGCCGCTCCTCGGGGCCATCCTCGGGAGCAACCTCACGATGACGGCCAGCGTGACCGCGGACCAGCAGTCACTCCCGCCCGACGCCACCTACGTGCCGGCACCGACCACCACGGCCGCGCCGACGGCACCGCCGACACCGGCACCGACGGGAACTTCGACACCGGCACCGACGGCGGGACCAACCGCGACCCCGGCGCCCTGCACCGCGGGTAACGCTCCGGTTCCGAACCTCGTGGACGGGGCCATCCCGGGCTCGACCGAGACCGTCGCCGAGGCGCGAGCCGAATGGCAGACGACCGGCTTCGCCCCGAGCAACTTCAACCCGAGCAGCGGGTCGACCAACAAGACGGTTACGTCGCAGACGCCCGCCGGTGACGTCGGGATCTGCCGCAGCGTCACGACGTACGGCGTCTCGGTGACGCACTCATGAACCGCCGCTCGGGGCGCGAGGGCGGGCGGGGCCAGAGCCTGGTCGAGTTCGCGCTCGTCCTGCCCATCTTCATGCTGATGATCTTCGGGATCATCGATGGCGGCCGCATGGTCTTCGCCAACAACGACATGGCCCAGTCCACCCGAAATGTCGCCCGTGTCGCGAGCACGACGTGCTTCGACACGACGCCGGCCTGCGACAAGAGCGCCGGACCGATTGCGACCGCGATCGCGGCGCAGAGGAACGGAATGCTCGTCAACCCGACGTGGACCATTCAGTGCGTCGATCACGTGACCGGCGCCATCCGACTCAACAACGGGACCAGTGACCCTTGCAGGGTCGGTGACCTCGTTCGCGTGAGCGTCGCATCGCCGATGGTGTTCGTCACCCCGGTCGCCAGCTCATTCGGGCCCGTGAATTTGGGCTCCAAGTCAGAACAGGAGATTCTCCAGTGATCGAGCGTACTGCTCTCGTGTTGCATCGCTTCCGGGGCGGCTCGCGCGAGCGACGCACCGGTCAGTCCCTCGTCCTGTTTGCGATCTGCCTGACGGCCCTCGTCGCCGTGGCCGGGCTCGTCGTGGACATCGGCGGGTCATGGAGCCAGGCGCGTGGCCAGCAGAAGGTCGCCGACGTCGCCTCCCTCGCGGCCGCCACTAGCGAGACGAACGGCGGCACGCGGGCCGAGATCATCCAGGCCGCGTATAACTCGGCGGCGGCCAACGGGTTCCTCGCCTCCGAGGTGACCGTCAACATCCCGCCCGTGAACGGCGCCTACGCGCCCGGCGGCAGCGCCTCCGGCCCGTTGAGCACGAACGACTGCAGCACGCCGGCCAAGTACCCGTGCTGGGTCGAAGTCATCGTCAACCGCGCTCACTCGAACAGCTTCAGCCGGGTCGTCGGGCTCGACAGCTTCGACGTCACCGCCCGCGGCGTGTCCGTCGGCGGAGTCGCGAATGCCGTCAAGAACGGCATCGCCCCGCTGATGTTCAACTACAAGTCCGTCACCGCTCACGGGCCGACCAACACGGTCTATTGCGACCCGCACCCGAGCAAGTGCAGCCCGAACTCCTCGTGGCCGATGGACGAGACGCTTCCCCAGTTCTCGTGGACGACGTTCTGCGAGACCGGCGGCAACTGCAACGTCAACAGCGCGGACGCGATGGACATCATCAACGGCGGGAACTACCAGTTCGAGGTCACCCTCAACATGTTCCTCGGCCCCCACAACAACGGCGACCGGCCCTCGGTCTGCCACGACCTCCTGGACCAGTATCCGAACGGCGGCGACCTGCCGGTCGCGATCAACGACGACAACGGGAACCTCGTTGGCTTCTGGATCTGGCACCTGGACAGCGCCAACAGCAACTGCCAGGGTGGCGACGGCGAGCAGCTCTCGGGCTGGTTCGTCTCCGATGCCACGTCGACCCTTCCCCTGTCGATCTCCTCGGGTGGCGGTGTCGCCCAATTCGGCAAGAACATCGTCAGCCTGGTCGAATAGCCTCGGGCTCGCGCCCTTGAGCCAGGCAACGATGAAGGCCGTCCCTCCGGGGACGGCCTTCTTCCTGTTCGACGTTGTCGCGAATGACTAGCGGATGCCGGTGCCGTACGCGACGGCGACGGTCTCGAACACAGCCCCGACGGTGACGTCGATCGCGCTCGCCGTGCCTAACAGGCCCTCAAGCGGCTGGGGCTCGACCCGATAGGCGCCCGGCGGCACCACCGCCTGGAACCGTCCGTCCGAGCCCGTCGCCAGTTCGGCCACGACCGTCCCGCTTGCGTCCCGGATCAGGATCGTCGCGCCCACGACCGGCCGATCGTTGCAGTTGGGATCGCCGGGCCGGACGACGGGACACGTCGGGCCCGCGACGGCCAGGCCGGCGATCCCGGGACCGGCCGGCAGGATCCCACCGCCGCCCCCGGTGTCACCGCCGCCACCCGTGACCCCTGCCGGGACGGGCGGGCCGTCCTCGCGCTGGAGGGTGACGACGCCGTCCGGCGTCACGATGTAGAACCAGTGATGGCGGTCCGCGCAGCCGGCCGGGCAATCGCCCCAGCCGATCTCGATCGTGACGGCGAAGCTGCCGCCGCCCGTGTCGGTCGCCTCGTAGAAGCAGCAGCCGCCGATGAGATCTGGATTCTTCCTGGCGATGCCCTTGAACCGCGGGTCGGCGGCGATCACGAGCGCGGCCGCCTCGTCGGGCGTCGTTGCGCGTCCGGCACCGCCACTGGCCGACGGACCTGGCGACACGGCCGGTGGGCTGGCGGGTGGGTTGGCCGGTGGCGGAGACGCAGCGCCGGACGAGCAGGCACCGGCGATGAGCAGGATGGCCGGAAGGAGAAGGGCGGCGGCTGAGGATCGGATCATGGGCCTGCGACGATCATCGCATGGTCACGGTTCCGTGCGACCTGCAGCGATCACCGGCCGCGGGGCCAGACCAGCCCGGCCGGCTCATCGGCCGTGCCGACCGTGGGCCGATCGTTCCAGTCGTCACGGACCGGGGTGAAGACGTCGATGACGACCGCCCCGCCGGGACCGGTGACGAGCGAATGCGGGGTATCGCCCACGATCCGCCAGGTGCCGCCGGGGCCCAGGACGCGCTCCTCGTCGGCGATCCGGAAGGTGACCTCGCCCTCGATGACGAGGCCGCATTGCTCGTTGGCGTGGCGATGCTCCGGGACGATCGCGTCGGGTGCGAGCTCGACGACCGCGAGCGTCAGCCGCTCACCCTGGACGCGGCGGGCAACGACGCTGTCCCAGACCTGGATCGGGATGATGTCGGCGAGATCGACGAGGTTCGGCATTCGGCCCTCCAGGCGGCGTGGCGGTCCGAGAGCTTCGACCGCGGTCGGTTCAGCCTACCCCTGCGTCGGGCGCCCGTCCCGCTCGCCGACCCCGGCTACGGCAACGGCCGCCAGGCCTGACCCAGCAGGATCGCCAGCGCGACGAGGATGAAGCCCACGGCCGCGAAGGCGACGCTGATCTCCATGACCTCGTGCTTCAGGATCAGGTTGGTCGGCAGGTTCTGGAAGACCTTGAGAAGCTCGTCCGCGCTCTCGGCCGGGTAGTACGTGCCGCCCGTCGCATCCGCAATGGCCGTCAGGGTGTCCTCGTCGATGGCCCGCCGGAAGCCGCCGCCGAAGCCGCCGCCGAAGCCGCCCCCGCCGCCCCCGAAACCCCCGGCGTCCGGGCTCTCGGGAGGCTCGCCCCCGATGTACTGGACATCGCACGACGGCCGCTGTGCGCCGGGGTCGGCCGTCCCGAACCCGATCGTGTAGACGCGCAGGCCGCGGTCCGCTGCCTGCTGGGCCGCCTCGACCGGGAGCGGGCCGGCATTGCTAGCGCCGTCCGTCAGCAGGACGATGATCGCCGGAGCGTAGGCGCCCTTCGGGACGGCCGCCGGCGGCGCACCGGAGGGAGCATCCTCGTCCTGGCTGGGGGCGACGCTCTTGTCGATCTCTGCGATCGCGTCGATCGACCGGAGGATCGCGCTGCCGACCGCGGTCCGTCGACCGGTCGT
>DASUPH010000489.1:0-8308 GCA_036276275.1 Candidatus Limnocylindrales bacterium | reverse complement strand
GCGACGCGGGCTTCGAATCGACCGGGGTGACGTCCTATCGAGTGGCCGCCAACCTCGCCGTGCGGATCATGGACTACCCGGCGGCCGAGGCCGCGATCCGCGAAGGACTTCGCTATGCCGACGCGATCGAGCAGTCGCATTGCCGCCAGCAGATGGCCGCGACATCGGCATTCCTCGCCTGGACGAGCGGTCGCTGGGACGACGCGTCGCAGATCGCCCGCCAGGAACTCGTCGAGCGCGGCTGCCGGCGCGGCGTCACGGGCGCGATCGACGTGATCGGTCTCGTCGCGATGAGTCGCGGGCGGATCGACGAGGCGCGTCGCTGGCTGACGGAGTCCCACGATTCGGGAGTCGCGGCCGACGACGTCGAGTTGACGATGGGACCGCTGTGGGGCCTGGCTGAGGTGGACGTGCTGGCCGGGGACCCGGCGGCCGCCAGCAAGCGCTGTGAGGAGGCCCTCGCGCTCGCCGTCCGGAGCGGGGAGCGGGCACTGCTCGTGCCGTTCGTCGTCACGGGCATTCGCGCAGCGCTCGCCGCTCGCCGGCCCGAGGACGCGGAGCACTGGCTCGACCGCGTTCGGACCCACCTCGCCGACCTGCCTGCCGCTCGCCCCGCGCTCCGCCACGCGGAGGGCCTGGTCCGGCTCTCGCAAGGTTCGACCACCGCCGCGCGCGATGCCCTCGAGGCGGCGGTGCACGGCTGGACCGAGATCGGCCGGATCTGGGAGTCGTCGTGGGCACGGCTGGACCTCGCCCAATGCCTGATGCGCTCCAACCGGTACGGCGAGGCCGCGTCACTGCTCGCCGCGGCCCGCGCCACGGCCGAGCAGGTCGAGAGTCCCCCGCTGATCACCCGCCTGGACGAGCTCGCCCGGATCGGTCGTGGGCGGGGCGAGGTCAACGAGCCGTGGTGGCCGCTGACCGCCCGCGAGTTCGAGGTCGCCCGGCTGATCGCCGAGGGCCTGACGAACGGCGAGATCGCCGACCGGCTCGACATCGCTCCGAAGACCGCAAGCTCCCACGTCGAGCACATCCTCGCAAAGCTCAGCGTCACCCGACGGGCCGAGATCGCCGCGTGGACGGCCGCGGTGGGGCGACCGCTCGCTGCCGCCGGTGACCATCGCGATCGCGAGGGCGCCGTCGCCGTCCACGGCCGTTGACGGCCTCCTCGCAGCAGTCGAGCCACGGCGTCGCGTGGCGTCTCGACCTCGAGACAGATCGGCTCCTGCCCGGCCGGCTGACTGCCGGAACGCTGACGGTCACGGCCGAGGACACGTTCGACGCACGGTCGCTCGTCGCAGCCCTCGTCGCGGTCGAGCACTGGCAGCACGAAGAGACGACTTCCGACGGCCAGGGCCACACCACGACCCGCACTGTCACCTCGACCGACGAGCTGCGACGCGAGCCCGTGGCGCTCTCCGGGCCGCTTCGTCTCGGGCCCGGGGAGACCCGCACATTCCCCTTCCAGATGCCGGTCCCGCCGCTCGGGCCCGCGAGCCTGGAGGCCACGGTCGCCGGGCTGACCTGGACGTTCGAGGCGAAGCTCGACCGGCCCGGTTGGCCGGACAGCCGGATCGAGGTGCCCGTCCGGGTCGTCCAGCCGGTCGCCCTGCTCCGCGCCGGCGTCGTTCACGTCGGCGAGTTCGCGCTCTATCCGGAAGCGGCAGCCGGCCATGACGACCTGACGGCCGCGATCACCCTCGATCCCCTGCCGCTCTGCTCCGGCGCGCCGTTCCACGGCGAGGTGATCCTTCGATCGGCGGAGGCGCGCACCCTCCAGGAGATCCGGGCCGAGATCCGGGTCAGGGTCGAGGCGACGGTGTCGAGCGGCAAGGAGCAGACGATCACGCCGTGGGCGGCGGTCCTCGTCCCGGCCCTCGATTTCCAGGGCGAGCGTCGCCTCCAGTTCGCGGGCGACCTCGCCGATCAGCCCCTGCCGACCATCGAGCTGCCCCACGGCAAGGCCTCGGCCGCGTTCCACCTGATCCTCGCCACGGCCTGGGCCCGGGACCCGCACCTCGTTCGCGACGTGACGATCGCGACGACGCTCGAGCTCTAGACCCGGCCGTCGACCCGGGCACGTGCCGCCGCGAGTGCCGCCGCGACCCGGTTCGGCGCGGTCCCGCCGATCACGTCTGCGGCCGCGAGCGAGCCCTCGACCGATGCGGCGGCTCGAACGCCCGCTCCGATGTCCGGTTCGTCCGCGAGCGAACGAGCGATCGGATCGTCGGAAGCGCGAAGGGCCTCGAGGATGGGTCCGTCGGGCAGCCCGCCAAGAGTCGCGATCCCGTCCTGCTCGGCCCGGCCGACGAGTCCCCCCAGGACGTGATGTGCGGCCCGGAACGGCACGCCCCGCCGGACGAGCGCGTCGGCGACGGCCGTCGCGGTCGTGTAGCCCTCGTCGGCGGCTGCCCGCATCCGGTCCCGGTCGATCGCGAGCGTCGCGACGAGGCCGGCCATGACCCCGAGTGACGCCTCGTACGCCGCGACGCTCCCGAACAGCGGCGGCTTGTCCTCCTGGAGATCGCGCTGGTAGCCCAGCGGCAGGCCCTTGAGGATGCCGAGGATCGCGGTCACGGCGGCGATGGCCCGGGCGCTTCGGCCGCGGATCAGCTCCGCCGGGTCCGGATTGCGCTTGTTGGGCATCATCGAGCTGCCGGTCGTGTAGGCGTCGGGCACGCGGACGAAGCCGAACCGCGGGTTCGACCACCAGACGAGCTCCTCGGCGAGCCGGCTGAGATGGACCATTCCGAGGGCGACCGCGGCCAGGGTCTCGACGACGAAGTCGCGATCGCCGACCGCGTCGAGCGAGTTTGCCGTCACGCCATCGAAGCCGAGCTCCGCGGCGGTCGCCTCGCGGTCGAGCGGGAAGCCCGCGCCCGCCAGCGCCCCGCTCCCGAGGGGGCTGACGTTCATCCGGCGTCGGGCGTCGGCCAGGCGACCGCGATCCCGCTCCGCCATCTCGACGTAGGCGAGCAGGTGGTGGGCCAGGAGCACCGGCTGGGCCGGCTGGACGTGGGTGGTGCCCGGCAGGACGGCGTCTCCCTCCCGTTCGGCGAGGCCGACGAGCGCTCGCTCGAACCCCAGGAGGCCACTGTCGAGGCGGTCGATCGCCCGGCGCATCCACAGCCGGAGGTCGGTGGCGACCTGGTCGTTCCGGGACCGGCCCGTGTGGAGCTTGCCCGCGACCGGTCCCAATCGCTCGGTCAGCGCCGCCTCGAGGTTGAGATGGACGTCCTCGAGGGCCGGATCCCAGCGGAGCTCGCCCGCGTCGACCTCGCGGCGGAGTTCAGCCAGGCCGGCGACGAGCGTGGCGACCTCGTCGTCGGTGAGGATTCCCGCCCGGCCGAGGCCGCGGACGTGGGCGACCGACCCGTCGAGGTCGTCGGCGGCGAGCTCGCGATCGATCTCGATCGAGCGGCTGAACGCCGAGACCTGCTCATCGCCGTCGTCACGCATGTCGCTCGCGTCCGCCGGGTCGTCAAAGCGCCCGCCCCAGAGCCGCATCTCGCCTCCTCGTCGCCGCGATCGTAGCGGCCCGAGGCGGTCGCCGCCGATACCTGTCGGCCTTTGGCAGGTTCGTCCGGGATCATCGCTGCAACGATCCGGCGTCGATCCGTGTTCAGACCGACGGGAGCAACCGGCTCGCCAGATGAGATTTGGCCCATCCTGATAGGCCAACGGGCTCCACATCTGCAATCATCGAGGCGACATGACGACCCGCGGCTCACGTATCGACTGGCTGGTCTTCCTCGGCCTGGGGTTCTTCTGGGGCAGCAGCTACCTGTTCATCAAGATCGGCGTCGATCACGGCCTCCAGCCGTTCACGCTGATCATGTACCGCCTCGCCATCGGCTTCGTCCTGCTGGCAACCGTGGTGGCGATCGCCCGCGAGACGCTCCCCCGCGACCCGCGGATGTACGGCCATCTGTTCGTGATGGGCGTGGTCAACATCGCGATCCCGTTCAGCCTGATCACATTCGCCGAGCAGACGGTCGATTCGTCGCTCGCGGCGGTCATCAACGGCGCGGTGCCGTTGTTCGTGATCGTTGTCGCCGCGATCTTCCTGAAGGGCGAGACGATCACCCTCAACCGGGTCGCGGGCCTGGCGATCGGCTTCATCGGCGTCGCGATCCTCGTCGGCTTCGACGTCGCCGATCTCGGGTCAGCCAACGCGGTCGGAGAGCTGGCCCTGCTCGGCTCGACGCTCTCCTATGCCGGCGGCGCGGTCTACTCCAAGGCCCACATCCACGGCCTGCGGCCGATGATCCCGGCCCTCTTCCAGGTCTTCTTCGGCCTCGTCGTGATCAGTGTCCTGGCGTTCCTGACCGAGCAGCCGCTGGCCGTGGTGCCCGTGCCGGAGGCGATCTTCGCGGTCGTCTGGCTCGGCCTGCTCGGCTCCGGCCTCGCCTACCTCGGGTTCTTCCGGATCCTGAGCCACTGGGGCGCGACACGGACCTCGATGGTCGCGTACCTCCTGCCCGTGTACGGGATCGTCCTCGGAGCCCTCGTTTTGGCCGAGCCGATCGCGCCAAGCACGATCTTCGGGACGATCCTCGTCATCGCCGGCATCGCCCTCGTCAACTCCCGGTACGGGACGCGGCCCCTCCTCGCGCCCCGTAGCGCCGCGGCCGCCGCGTCCCGCGAAGGCGCCGCCCAGCCCGACTCCGGCCGACCCTAACCCTCAGCCAGGGCGGCCCGCAACCGCTCGGCCGCCTCCTCGGGGGTCAGGTCGCGCTGGGTCTCGGCGAGCAGCTCGTAGCCGACCATGAACTTGCGCACGGTCGCGCTGAGCAGGGGCGGGAAGACATGGGCGTGGAGTTGCCAGTGCGCCTCGTCGCGGCCCCGGAACGGCGCCTGGTGCCAGCCCATCGAGTACGGGAACGGGACCCCGAACAGCCGGTCGTAGGCGTTCAGGAGCCGGTTCAGAGTTCCGGCGAGGGCGTCGCGGCGCCGCTCGTCGAGGTCCGGCAATCGCCGGGTCGGGGCATGCGGGACGAGCAGCGTCTCGTACGGCCAGGCTGCCCAGAAGGGAACGATCGTCAGCCAGTCTTCGTCCTCATCGACGACCCGTGGGCCGCCGCTCTCCTGGGCGGCGTAGTCGAGGAGCAGCGACCGCCCGTGGGCCGCGTGATGATCTTGCTGGGTCCGGTCCTCCCGGGCCGCGTCGCGGGGCAACGCGCTGCCGGCCCAGATCTGGCCGTGAGGATGCGGATTGGACGCACCCATCAGCTCGCCCCGGTTCTCGAAGACCTGGACCCACCGGTAGTCCGCGCCGAGCTCAGTCGTCTGGTCGGCCCAGAGGTCGACGACCCGGCGGACGTCGGGCTCGAGCATCGCCGCCAGCGTCAGGTCGTGCCGGCGAGAGAAGCACAGGACCCGGCACGTCCCTCGCTCGCCCTCCGCCCGGAGCAGGCCGTCGTCGACGTGGAAGTCGCGGGGATCGGGAGGCAGGGCGGCGAAGTCGTTGGTGAAGACGAATGTCGCCGCGTAGTCGGGGTTGGCCGCGCCGCTGGCTCGACGGTTGCCCGGACAGAGATGGCAGGCCGGGTCGTAGGCGGGGATCACGCCGCTCGCCGGCGGTTCCTGGAGGCCCTGCCACGGGCGCCGCGCCCGATCGGGCGACACGAGCACCCACTCGTCGAGGAGGGGGTTGTGGCGCCGGTGCGGATCGCGAGCGAGGGCGCCGAGATCGTCCCCCGTCGGGCTCGTCACCGACGTTTGCTGTCCGCATTCTCCGCGACCCGGATCTCGACGATCCTCGCCACCAGGCTGGTCGGAATGGGCCGCGATGCCGGGAAGCGGATCGTCCCCTTCCCCGCCAGGTAGGGCGTCAGCTCCTCCCCGAGCGCCGCGACGACGGCCTCGCTCGCGGGGAAGAGGCTGTAGTGGTTCTTGAAGGCGGCGTACGAGACGAGGAACTGGCCGTCGTGACTCCGAAGCGCCGGCATGTGGTAGGCGATCGTCTCGGTCGCGTCCGGAGCTGCGGCATTGATTGTCAGCCGAAGCGCCGCCACGGCCGCGCGCCGATCGTCCGGCAGGGCGGCGAGGTATTCATCGACGCTGGTCGGGTCGGCCACGCGCGTCTCCTTCCGTCGCGGATATGCCCCAGTGCGTACGGTCAGGGTACGGGCTTCTCCCACACCGAGACGTGCTTTCGGCTGTCGCTCGTGAACGGCTCTCGCTTCCACCCGCTCCAACGCTCGCGCAGGCGCATTCCCGCCATCTGCGCCATCAGGTCGGACTCGGCGGGCCAACTCCATCGATCCGCCGTTCAATGACCGCCGAGGATCAGCGGGTCGGCAACGGACGTGCCCCCGCACACCGCGAGCGTGGGGCACCGCGACCCCCCAAGACATGCGTCAGCAACGCCATATGCGATGCAGAGGGCAGACCAGCGGTCACCGCTCAATGGTGAGCGAACCGGACTGGATCGCGATGGAGTGATGGAGGTCCGTTACGACGGCCGCGGCCTTTCCCGGGAGGCCCCCCTGACCGGCTATCGTCACCTCGGTCCCAGAGTCTCCCTGGTCGCGAAGCGAGATCGTCACCATCACGACTTTGCCCCAGATCGCATTGATGACGGCATCGCTCCTCGGGGCAGGAGGCGGCGCATGCCTCGTTATCGTCCGCAGTCGCGTCAGTCGTTGTCGGACCTGTGGGATCAACTCGAGTATCCCGATCAGCAACTCGACCACAACACTCGTGGGCCCACTGCCGCCACCCCCACCTCCGCCAATGAAGGCCGGCGACTCGATCGTGAACGTGTCTGTCGGTAGCTCCAGCCAGTCAACGTTCCTGAGTGCCCGTCGACAGGCAGACTCAACGTCCGGCCTGGGTGCGGCGAGGAGAAACGTCTGTAGGCGGACAGCCATATCCGTTGTCGTTGATCGTGCGCGAGCAGGCGGCGAAGGGAGCCGACTATACGACCATCATGGCGACTTGCAAATCAAACCTGGCGCCAGGCAGCAGAGAGCGGCGAGTCGCGTCCCTACTACCCGAGAACTCCCACTAAGCGAAGCAACTCGTCGACCACCGTGTCGAGAGGCTGGGTGGCGTCTACATCTATCGCTCCGGCCGGTCCTTCGTCGCTCCGATTCAGCTGGAGCATGAGTTCGACTCCCTCTTGGCCAAGCGGCCAGTCGTCCTCCGTGCGCGCTTCGAGGCGGCGGCGCATGGTCGCGTCGTCGACGCGCAGGTTGAAGACTTTGGTGAAGTACGGCAGGAAGTCGTCGCGATTGCGGCTGCTTCCGCAGACGAACAAGACCTCGGGTTCGGCGCTCTCAAGCTCGCCGACAGCCTGCTGCCGGTCCCACATCCACGTGTCGTGATCACCGGGCCCACCTGGCCGGCCGGTGTTGGGGTCGGCGCTAAAGGCCCACGAACGGTCGGTGCTGATGGCCCTGTAGCCGCGTCGGATCAGTTCCTCGAAGACCGAGGACTTACCGACACCCGATAAGCCCTCCACCAGATAGTTCCGTTTGGCCATCGTGTCCATCGTGGCAGCGTCCGAAGGTGGCCGCCAAACGTGGCGCCAGGCCGCGCAACGGAACCGTCGCGTCGCTCAGCGTTCGTTAATGTCACCCGAAGGCGGGCCAGTCGTCCCGCGTGAGCAGCGTCTCGGCTTCGTCCCGGACTCCCTCCAGCGCCTCCCGGACGAGCCAGAGCGACATCGTCTCGGCAGGGTGTTCGTCCCAGTACTTGGACCCTGCCCGGAGGACGGCATTCAGCAGGTCGCCCTGATACAGCCCTCCGGCAAACCGATCCTCGCGGAGATGTTCGAGGGCCACCGGAACGAGCCACTGGACGCCAATCTGTTGGCCGAGCAACAGTCGAAGGTCGTCGACCGACAGACTCCCGATGGGGACCGTTCTGAGCCGATGCGCATTCCGGATCAAGCCGGTCGCTCGATCGTCCGGCTCCTCCCAATGCTCTCCGTCCAATTCCTCAAGCGTGCGGGCTGACTCGGTGTTCATGCTCGGGATTCTGACCGAACGGACGCCAGAGGGCGATCACCTCGCCGTCAGTCAGCGTTCGCTAATGTCACCCGAGATATCGGCCCGAGGCCACGCGACGACGCACCCCAAACACGGGGCCGGCGATGATCAGGCTCAGGAGCGCAATCCAACCGAAGTCGAGGCGCCAAACGCGGTCCAGCACATCGCCGCTGAGCGCTGGATGGAAATCGACCAAGGGCCCTAACCGTCAGCGCAGGCGACTGGCCTTGGGGTCAGTCAGCGCCGCGCAATGTCACGTGACGCCAGGCGACATCATCTCGTCGTCGGCGTAATCCCAGCAGGTGGTGACC
>DASUPH010000488.1:0-4548 GCA_036276275.1 Candidatus Limnocylindrales bacterium | reverse complement strand
TCCGTCCGGCGGCCCGCCCGGGCAAAGGCCTCGGCGATGCCGCGGAGGGATGACTCGTCGCGCGGTCCGAGCACGAGGGCCCGGTCGTAGGCCGTCGTCGCCTCGTCCAGGCGACCCATCTTCATGAAGATCCCGCCGATGCTGGCATGCGGCAGGGCGCGGTCCGGCGCGATGGATGCGGCCTCGCCGTAGGCGTCGATCGCGGCTTCGTTGCGTCCCCGGAGGGCCGCGACGTGGCCGCGCCGGAGGGCGTCCTTGTAACGCTCGTAGAGGGACCCGCTGATGGCCCCACCGCTGCCGGCCGATCGCGCCCCGAGCGGGCGGCCACCCGGCGCACGACCCGACGGACCTCGGCCCTGACCCGGACGGCCGGCGCCGGGTGGGCCCGACTTGCCCGTCATCCGCCGATGATCTCGACGAGGAGCGCCTTCTGGACGTGGAGGCGATTCTCGGACTGGTCCCAGATGATGCTCCGCGATCCGTCCATCACCGCGGACGTGATCTCCTCGCCCCGGTGGGCGGGCAGGCAGTGCATCACGACCGCGTCCGGACCGGCCGCGTCGAGCAGCGCGCTATCGACGCGATACCGCGCGAAGGCGTCGCGTCGGGCCTCCGTCTCGGCCTCCTGGCCCATCGAGGTCCAGGCATCCGTGTAGACCACGGTCGCACCGCGGACGATCTCGGCGGGGTCCTCGCCGAAGACCAGCTTCCCGCCCGTCGATGCGGCCAGGGCGCGGGCCCGCTCGACGATCCGGGGGTTCGGCCCGTACTCGGGCGGATGGGCGAGGCGGACCTCGATCCCGAGCATCGCCCCGAGCAGGGCGAGTGAGTGGTAGACGTTGTTGCCGTCGCCGACGAAGGCGAGGACGAGGCCGTCGAGCCGGCCGTATCGCTCCCGGATCGTGAACAGGTCGGCGAGGGCCTGGCAGGGATGCTCGCGGAGGGTCAGACCGTTGATCACCGGGATCGACGCCTGGGCGGCCAGCTCGACGACGACCTCGTGGGGGCCCGTCCGGGCGACGATCGCGTCGACGAACCGCTCGAGGTTCCGGGCGACATCACGGACGCTCTCGCGGGCGCCCATCACGACGTCCTCGGTCAGGTAGATCGCATGGCCGCCGAGCTGGTTCATCCCGGCCTCGAACGTCACCCGGGTCCGCAGGCTGGGCTTCTGGAACAGCATCGCCAGCGTCCGCCCGGCGAGCGGCGCCGGTCCGCCGGCGGCCGTCCGCGGCTGACGCTTGAGCTCCGCCGCGAGATCGAACAGCCGCAGGACGTCGTCGCGGCTCAGGTCCGCGACCGACAGGAAGTCACGCCCGCGGAGGGGGGATGTGGGCTCAGCCACCGCGTTCATGCCACCACTGTAGCGCCGCGCATGGCGGTCGAGGCGAAGGCGGCTGGGGAGCACCGGAGCGAGCGCACTTCGAGGTGCGTGAGCGAGGAGCGCAGCGGCCAACGCACGCATCGGCCGTCAGGCGCGGCCCTACCGCTTGGTGTACTGGGGCGCCTTTCGGGCTCTCTTCAGTCCGTACTTCTTGCGCTCCTTCATCCGCGGGTCACGGGTGAGGAGACCGGCCTGGCGAAGCGGCAGGCGGTTGGCGATCTCGTCGACCTCGAGGAGGGCCCGGGCGATGCCGTGGCGGATCGCCCCGGCCTGGCCGGTCACGCCGCCGCCCTCGACCTTGACCATTGCGTTGAAGTGACCCTCGGTGCCGGTGACCCGGAAGGGCATCCGGACGTCGGCCTCGTTGACGGCGTTGCCGAAGTGCTCCTCGAGCGAGCGGCCGTTGACGACGATCTCGCCCTCGCCGGGCAGGAGGCGGACACGGGCAATTGCCGTCTTGCGACGACCGGTCCCGGAGAAGAAGGCTGGAGCGATCATTCGGTGACTCCTCGTCAGGCGAGCGGGTCAGGCCGCTGGGCCTGATGCGGATGGTCCGTGCCGGCGTAGACCTTCAACTTGCGGAGCTGCTGAACGCCGAGGCGATTCCGGGGCAGCATCCCCTTGACGGCCCGCCGGATGACCTCCTCCGGGCGGCGATCGAGGAGGTGACCGAGCGTCTCCTCCTTGTAGCCACCGGGATGGCCGCTGTGGCGGATGTAGAGCTTCGTCTCGCGCTTGTTGCTCGTGACGGCGATCCGCGAGGCGTTGAGGACGATGACGTGGTCGCCCGAGTCGAGGTTCGGTGCGTACGTGGGCTTGTGCTTGCCCTCGAGCACGCGCGCGATCCGCGACGCGAGGCGACCGAGCGTCTCGTCCGCCGCGTCGACGACGTACCAGCGCCGCTCGATCTCGCTTTCGCGGACCGTGTAGGTCTTCGTGCTCATCGTTCCTCAGTTGTCTCCGTCTGCGTCGTCCGTCGCCTCCGGCCGCCGTCCGAGGACGACGCGCCGGAGACAGAGGCCCTTGGCCGGGGCGGTCGCCCCGTTCCGGGCCGGTTGCCGGTCGGCGAGTGCCGCCCGGATCTCCGTCTCATTCATCTTGCCGCGACCGACCTCGACGAGGACCGCCGCGATCCGGCGGACCATCCCCCGGAGGAAGGACTCCGCCCGGACGTCGATCGTCACGAACGATCCCTGCCTCCGGACCCGGACCGAATGGACGGTCCGAACCGGCTGCCGGTTCTTCGTCGCCCCGAAGGCGCTGAAGTCGTGCCGGCCCTCGAGGGCCTGCCCGGCTCGTGCCATCGCGGCGACGTCGAGCGGGGCCCGCACCCCGAGCGCCGTTCGCTCGCGGAGCGGGCTGCGCGGCCCGTTCCAGACGGTGTAGCGGTATTCCCGGTACCGCGCCGCGCGGCGAGGATGGAACCCCGACGGTGCCGTTCGGACCTCACGAACCGCGACGTCCGGCGGGAGCCGGCCGTTGAGTGCCGGCTCGAGCTCCGCCGCCGACAGGCGACCGGGATAGGTGAAGCCGATCACCTGACCCAGCGCATGCACCCCGGCGTCGGTGCGGCCGGCTCCGTCGACCGCCTGGCGGACCCCATCGCTGAGGCTTGCCAGAGCCGTCTCGAGCTCCCCCTGGACCGTCCGGACCCCACGCCGCTGGGCCTGGAACCCGGCAAAGTCCGTGCCGTCATATTCAACCGTGGCGCGAAAGCGCCGCGGGGCTCCGTCTCCGGAACCTGGTCGTCTGCCGTGTCGCCCGCTCTCGCTGGCGTCGGCCTTGGATGGAGTTGGCAACCTCAGCGTTGACGGGCCGCTCGCTCACGGAGGTCCGAGGCGGAGCTCCGCGACGCCATCGGCCCGACGTTTAGACCAATTCGATCTGGACGATGGGGGCCGCGTCGCCCTTGCGCGGACCGATCTTCACGATCCGGGTGTAGCCGGACGTCCGGTCGGCGTACTTCGGGGCGATCTCGTCGAACAGCTTCGTCACGACGAGCGGCTCGTTCGGGAAGGCCGCGACCACCGCCCGGCGGGCGGCGAGGTCGTTCTGCTTGGCGAGCGTGATCATCCGCTCGACGCGACCCCGGATCTCCTTGGCCTTGGCCTCGGTCGTCTGGACCCGCTCGTAGCGAAGGACCGACACGGTCAGGTTCTTGAACAGGGCGATCCGGGGGCCCTGCTTCCGGCTGAGCTTGCGGCCACCGATGCGGTGGGCCATGTCAGCTTTCGCCCTCGTCTTCGCTCTCGTCCTCGAACGGGGCGTCGACGTCGTCGAGCCCGTCCGTCTCGGAGTCCGGGATGATGAAACCGCGCATCCGGAGGCGTTCCTTCATCTCGTCGAGCGACTTCTTGCCGAAGTTGCGCATCCGGAGCAGGTCGTCGTCCTTCAGCTGGAGGAGCTGCCCGACCTTGACGATGTTGTTGCGCTTCAGCGAGTTGTAGGCCCGCATCGGGAGGTCGAGCTCCTCGATCGGCATGTCGAGCATGTTCGGAGGCAGCTGGGCGAGCCCGGTTGCCGCCTGCTCGCCGACCGCGGCCGCGACGCCGATCGTGACGAACGGCCGGAACTGGTTGACGAGGATCTCCGCCGAGCGGCTGAGGGCCTCTTCGGGCCCGATCGTGCCGTCCGTCTCGATCTCCATCGTGAGCTTGTCGTAGTTGGTCATCTGACCCACACGCATGCTCTCGACCCAGTAGTTGACCTTGCGAACCGGGGTGAAGATCGCGTCGATCGCGATGACCCCGATCGGCAGCTGCTCGGTCCGCTCGGCGCCGAGATAGCCGACGCCGCGCTCCACGGTGAGGTCCATCTCGATCGTCACGTCGTCCGTGTCGAGGGTCATGAGGACGAGCTCGGGATTGATGATCTCGACATCGGCCGATTCGGCGATGTCGGCCGCCGTCACCGCTCCGGCGCCGCTCTTGATCAGGCGGAGCTGGACCGGGTGGGTGGCGAAGCTCTTCAACCGGAGCTTCTTGACGTTCAGGACGATCTGGGTGACGTCTTCCTTGACGCCGGGGATCGTCGAGAACTCCTGGTACACATCACGGATCTGGATGCTGGTCACCGCGGCGCCGTCGAGCGACGACAGGAGCACCCGGCGAAGGGCGTTGCCGAGCGTGACGCCATAGCCGGCCTGCAAGGGGCCGGCCTCGTAC
>DASUPH010000487.1:0-2823 GCA_036276275.1 Candidatus Limnocylindrales bacterium | reverse complement strand
CGAGCGCGTGCGATCCGGGTCCCGTAGCGGGCCGTCAGCAGGTCGTAGAGCGAGCCGTGCTCCAGGTCCGACGCGAGCAGCCCGGGGAACTGCTCCGCCGGAAGGTGCACCTGCTCGAGCAGGAGCGGCTCGCCGTCGGCGGCCCGCAGCCGTTCCACATATAGCGTCGGCGAGCCCGGCTCGATCCGGAGGGCCGCCGCGACGATCTCGCCGGCCGACTCGGGTCGGGCCGCGATCAGCTTCGTCTCGGGGTCGAGGCCACGATCCTGCATCTCCTCGGTGAAGCTCATCGTGGCGCCGAAGTCACGCTCGATCCGTGGTCGGAGAACGGTCGTGCCGCGGCCGCGGGTCCGCTCCAGCCGGCCCTCCCGGGTCAGCTCGCCGAGGGCGCGCCGGACCGTGATCAGGCTGCAGCCGTACCGCCCGGCGAGCTGGCGCTCCGGCGGGAGGAGATCGCCGGGGCGCCATTCGCCGGTATCGAGTGCGGAGCGCAGGTCGAGATACACCTGATGGTGGAGCGGAACGGGACCGAGCTCGAACTGGAACCGGGCCATCGCGCGGGGAGTGTCCTCGTGGGTGACGCTGGACCTTTGGCAAGCTCTTGCGCTGTCGATGAATGCTGATAACGTTATAAGCATTCTGTCAAGTCTTCGACCGTCCGTCGGTCGTCGCGGGCAGGCACGGGCGAGGTGAGATGGGCCTCAAGCTGGCGGTCGTCGGGGGCGGCAGCACCTACACCCCCGAGCTGGTCGACGGCTTCGCCCGACGAGTGGACCGCGTCCGGATCGACGAGATCGCCCTCCTCGACATCGATCCCGAGCGGCTGGCGATCGTCGGCGGGCTGGCCGAGCGGATGCTCGCTCGGCAGGGCTGGGCCGGGCGGGTCTTCCAGACCACCGACCGTGACGCCGCGATCGATGGCGCCGACTTCGTCCTGATCCAGCTCCGCGTCGGCGGCCAGCGGGCCCGCCTCGGTGACGAGACCCTGCCGCCCCGGTTCGACCTGATCGGCCAGGAGACCGTCGGCGTCGGCGGCTTCGCCAAGGCGCTCCGGACCGTGCCGGTCGTGCTCGAGCTGGCGGAGGCCGTGGCGCGCCGGTCCGCGCCCGGAGCGTGGATCGTCGACTTCACGAACCCGGTCGGGATCGTGACCCAGGCGCTCGCCGACGCCGGTCACCGGAGCATCGGCCTGTGCAACGTCGCGATCGGTTTCCAGCGGCGGTTCGCCGCCCGGTTCGACGTCGAGCCCGAGCGCGTCGAGCTCGAGCAGGTGGGGCTCAACCACCTGACCTGGATCCGGGCCGTCCGCGTGGACGGTGTCGACCGCCTGCCGGAGATCCTCGAGCAGGACGCCGAGGAGCTCGCCGGCGACGTCCACATCACGACGGACCGGCTCGTGCGCGAGCAGGCGATCCCGTCCTATTACCTGCGCTACTACGATGACGAGGCCGGCGTGATCGCCGAGGCTCGGACGAAGACGACCCGGGCGGAGGAGGTCATGGAGATCGAGCACGACCTCCTCGAGCTGTATCGCGATCCGACGCTCGACACGAAGCCGGAGCTCCTCGAGCACCGCGGCGGGGCGTTCTACAGCGAGGCCGCGGCCCAGCTGATCGCGTCGCTGACCGACGGTCGCGGCGACATCCAGGTCGTCGATGTCCGCAACGAGGGAACCCTGCCGGGCCTGGCCGACGCCGACGTGGTCGAGGTTCCGGCGCGGATCGACCGGGATGGCGCCCACCCCATCCCGCAGGCACCGCTCTCGCCGGCGCAGTACGACCTCGTGAGCCGGGTCAAGGCGTACGAGCGACTCACGATCCGGGCCGCGGTTTCCGGCGATCCCGTGATCGCCCGGGCCGCGCTGGCGGCGAACCCCCTCGCGGGTGATCCCGATCGCGCCGGCGAGATCCTCGAGGCGGTCTTCGAGGGCAACGCCCGCTGGCTGCCAAACTTCTTCCCGGACGGCTGGCCTCGATGACGGATCAAGCGATCCCCGAACCGGCCGCGGGGGCGGCGTCGCCCGACGGCGCGACCTGGATGCGTCGCGAGATCGAGGAAACCCCTGAGGTCGTCGCGCGCCTCCTCGACGAGGGCCGGGCCGAGGTCGCTGCCGCGGCCGCCGCGATCCGGGCCGCGGATCCGGCCTGGGCGATGCTCGTCGCGCGCGGGACGTCGGATAACGCGGCAATCCATCTCCGCTACCTGATCGAGACCGAGCTCGGGATCCCGTGCGGTCTCGCCGCGCCGTCGGTCACGACGATCTATGGCGCCGAGCTCCGCTGGCGCGGCGGTCTCGTGATCGCGGTCTCCCAGTCGGGGCGCAGCCCGGATCTCGTCGCGGTCGTCGCGGCCGCCCGGGCCGGCGGCGCGATCACGATCGCGATCGCCAATGACACGGCCTCGCCGCTCGTCGCGGCCGCCGAGCACCTGATCGATTGCCGGGCCGGCCTCGAGCGAGCGGTCGCAGCGACCAAGTCGTATGTCGCCCAGCTCGCCGCCGGAGCTGCGCTCGTCGCCGAGCTGGCCGCCGACGGACGGTTGGCGGCGGCGCTGGGGCGCTTGCCTGGGACGCTCGACGCGAGCCTCGCCGCGGCCAGCGCGGCGATCGACGACGACGCCCCGATCGTCGCCGAGTTCGCCGCCTCGGAGCGCTCGATCGTCGTCTCGCGCGGCTACGACCACGCCACCGCCCTCGAGATCGCCCTCAAGCTCAAGGAGACGGGCCGGTTGTTCGCCGAGGGCTACTCGGCCGCCGACCTCAGCCACGGCCCGATCGTCCTCAGCGGCCCCGGGATCCCGGTCCTCGCGATCCGACCGGACGGC
>DASUPH010000486.1:0-2293 GCA_036276275.1 Candidatus Limnocylindrales bacterium | reverse complement strand
GAGACCGGCGACACGCTCTCGTCCCGCGATCATCCGATCATTCTGCCGCCGCTCGAATTCCCGGAGCCGTCGCTGGCGGTCGCGATCGAGCCCCAGACCAAGGCCGACCTCGACAAGATGGGCGCCGCGATCCAGCGGATGCTCGAGGAGGAGCCGTCGGTGCGCGTCGAGCGGTCGGCGACCGGCGAGCAACTGCTCCTGGCGATGGGCGACGCCCACATCGCGGTGATCGGCGAGCGCCTGAAGCGCAAGTTCGGGGCCGCCATCCAGACGAAGCAGCCGAAGGTCCCCTACCGCGAGACGATCCGGGCGACGACGAAGGTCGAGGGCAAGTACAAGAAGCAGACGGGCGGCCACGGGATGTTCGGCCACGTCTGGCTCGAGATCGAGCCGAATCCCGGCGGTGGCGTCGAGTTCGCCGAGAAGGTCGTCGGCGGATCGGTCCCGAAGGGCTTCTTCCCCGGCATCGAGAAGGGCATCCGGGAGGCGGCCGCCGAGGGCGTCCTCGCCGGCTATCCCCTCTCGGACTTCCGGGCGACCCTCTATGACGGCTCGTTCCACACGGTCGACTCGAACGAGCTGTCGTTCAAGATCGCGGCCTCGATGGCGCTGAAGAAGGGCGTCATGGACTGCCGCCCTGCGCTCCTCGAGCCGATCATGTCGATCGAGGTCCGGGTGCCCGAGGAGTACATGGGCGACGTGAACCGGGATCTCAACACGCGCCGCGGCCGGGTCCTCGGGATGGACACCGCGGGCGACGGGACGCAGGTCGTCGCGGCCCAGGTGCCCCAGGCCGAGATCTTCTCCTATGCCACGGAGCTGCGATCGCTGACCCACGGCCGGGGGACCTTCACCGCGACCCTCGATCACTACGAGGAGGTGCCGCAGCACGTCGCGGAGAAGGTGATCCAGGCGCATCGGAAGGACGGCGAGGCCGCCGGCGCCCACGGCGGTCACTGATCGACGGACCCGAACCGAACGCGGCGCAGCCGGGCGGCTGGCTCGCCCCGCTGGAATCCTCCTCGGTACCGATCGAGCTCGAGCAGCGGATCCGTCGCGATCTCGCCCGCGGTCGGGCGATCGTCGTCCTGACCTGGGTCGTCGCGATCGGCCATCTCCTTCTCGGCATCGTCGCGATCCGCCAGTCGGCCCTCCTTGTCAGCATCGACCGGCACCTCGTCTCGACCGAGGAGGTTCGAGCGGCCGGCGCCGGTTTCGACGCCATCCGCCTCGTGATCGTCGTGACCCTGGTCGGGATCGTGCTCCTGGCGGTCCGCTGGCTGCGTGGGACCGTGCCGGTCCTCGCCGAGCTCCGGCTGCGCGGTGCGATCGACGGCCCGGATCCGGGCAGCGGCATCGCCCGGTTCGGATTGCTCTGGCGGACGGCCGGCGTCCCGGCCGAGCGGGCCTCGTGGTCCGACCTGCGGGTCCCGGGTCGGCCGGGGCAGGCCAGGCTCGCCTTCCTTGCCGTTCTCTTCGCGGCGGCCATTGGCCTGACGGCGAACGTCACGCTCGCCGCTGCGACCAGCGCCGAGGCGTCCCGGGCGCTGCGGGTCGTGCTCGGCCTCGACGGCGGCCTCTGGATGGTCGCGACCGTCCTCGTCGGTGGCGCGATCGACGAGATCCTGTGGCGGGAATCCGCCGCCGCCCGGGCCCTCGGCATGTTCATGCCCCTGGTCGACGCTCCGGGACGGGTTCTCGTCCGGCTCGTCCCGCCGATCCTGATGTTCAGTGCCGGCGTCCTCGTCGCGGGCGGCCGCCCGGATCCGTGGTTCGTGCCGTGCCCGCAGGCGTCGCTCGCGTGCGACGGGATGCTCGTCCCTGCCCGACACGACGGCAGCTCCGATGCGACGATCTGGGTCGTCTACGCGATCCACCACGCGGCAGGCCCGCCCACGGGGACGCTGGCGATCGCGGTCGGCGGTCCCGGCGCGAGCGGGCTCGACGAGGCGGTCCCGATCGTCGACACGCTCGATCCGGACCTGGTCAAGCAGTATGACCTCCTGTTCTGGGACCAGCGCGGGGTCGGAGCCTCGGAGGGTCATGACTGTCCCCGCGCCGGGCAGGCGTACGCGACCACGGACACCGGGATCGCCGCCGCGTCGACCTTTGCCCGCGCCTGCCTGAAGGAGTCCGGAGTCGATCCGGCCGCCGTCGCCCGCTACTCCACCGCCGAGGCTGCCGAGGATCTCGAGTCGATCCGGGACCACCTCGGGATCGAGCGATTCGCCCTGTACGGCGAGAGCTACGGCTCGGAGCTCGCCCAGACCTACGCCGCCGCCCACCCGGATCG
>DASUPH010000485.1:0-2503 GCA_036276275.1 Candidatus Limnocylindrales bacterium | reverse complement strand
GCCTCGCCGTCGACCGCGACCTTCGTCAGCCAGCCCGTTGCGGGGATCCACTCCATGCCGCGGTCCGAGCGGAGATCGGCCAGGAGGCCCTCGCTGGCCGCTGCGCTGTGGTCGAGCCGGATGCCGTTCTTGCCGGTCGGTGCGGGGAGCAGCGCGGGGGCTTCGTCGGTGAGGAGGTAGACGTCCGCCTGGACGGTCTCGCCGCCGGCCTTGCCGAGGGCGAGGATCCGGAGCGGGACCCACGGGTTGTCGGTCGGGATCGTGATGTGGACCGGCGTCCCGTCGCCGACCTGCTGGCCACGCGCGTTCGCGGCATCGGCGTCGAACGCGGCCGCGAGGAAGATCGGGCTGCGCTCCGCGTAGAAGTCGAGGACCTCGGGTGAATCGGGCGGGAGCCGGAAGCCGTGCTTCGTTGCCCACTGGCCGATGTCCGCCCCGCCGCCCCGCAGGACGGTGATGTCCAGGGCGTCGATCTTGACCTTGAGGAGCTCTTCGGCGCCGGACGCCGCGGGGCCGGCCGCGCGGACGGCCGCATCGAACTGGACGGGCGACGTCTCGCGGATGAGGCGCTGGAGCGTCCAGTCACCGCCCTTCACGACGCTCGTCGGGATCCCCGGCAGAGGCGTGATCGAGCCGAAGGCGCCGCCGCCGCCGGCGAA
The DNA here is from genome assembly GCA_036276275.1 of Candidatus Limnocylindrales bacterium. GTDB lineage: Bacteria > Chloroflexota > Limnocylindria > Limnocylindrales > CSP1-4 > CF-46. The sequence goes on along the minus strand of DASUPH010000485.1, from coordinate 1,844 downwards.
CTGAAAGGCCGTGACGTAGTGCTCGATCCCATCGTGGTAGCCGGCGAGCGTCGTCGTCCGCAGCAGATTGACCGCGCCGTTCGGCCCGATCAGGCCGCCGCAGGCGAGGACGGGCGTGACCGCCAGGAGCATGCCGAGGATGGCCGCGGGGATCCCGATCCCCATTCGACCCATCGGTCCGAGGTGCCGCATCGCATTGCCCTCCCGGGCTGGGCTGGCCGGTCCGGGCGGACCGGCGTGTTGCGGCCCTTGACGCCGTGGTCTGCGATGCGGTTCCTCCTCGGGCTGATGGCTTCGCGGAGCTCAGCCTCAGACCTCGGAGGGCCGATCGCGAATGAGCTCTCGCAGGTACGGCGTGAAATTCACGCCGGTCGTTCGACCCGGATGTCGTCGATGAGCGCCTCGACCAGGCTGTCGGGGCCGGCGTCAGTCGCGGTGATGACGATCCGGATCGACTTGCCGGCCCAAGGTGTCAACGCGGCCGAGGCCGTCTTCCAGGCCGCTCCCACGGTGGACGAGTTCCCGACGACCGACCAGACGAGCGTTCGCGTCCCGGCGGCGTCCTCGACCCAGGCCCGGAGCGAGTCGTCCGCGGTGTCGGGTGCGTGCGAGAAGACATAGCGGAACGAGAGCTTGCCCGGGCTTGCCGGGAGGGCGATCGGGACGCTCCGGATCGTCGTTCGCCCGTCGAGGTCGTAGCTGTTCAGCGACGGGCCCGCGAGGCGGCCGGTGACGAACGCGTACCGGCCGGAGGTCGTCCCGTTCGGCTGCATCCGGAGCCCGTTCCAGGTCGTGGGCTCGGGATCACTGCGAATAAACCGGGAGCTGGTCGACGCGGTGTCGGTGCCGTCGGGGTTCACCGTCCAGACGCGCGAGATCTCGGTGTCGTCGAAGAACGGCCCGCAGTCCTGCTGCGTCCGGCCGATCGCGGAATACGGGCAGCCACCGACCAGCATGAACCAGATCAGCGCGGCTCGGTTGCGGGCGGTCTGCGGGGCGATGTACTCGTCGGCCGGATAGTGGTCGCCCCAGACGGTCGCCGTCTCGGGCGGGAACAGCTCCCAGGTAAACGAGAAGATCCGCTGCGATCCGTACAGCCAGTCGATCTGGTCGCCGTCGGTGATGTACAGGTCGCTCGACTGCTCCGCCTTGTAGCCGTTCCGGGCGGCCATGCCACGGCCCATCGCAACGAAGGCCTGGTGATCGGCCACGGTCATGTCGACGGGGATGTCGGTCTTCGTGTAGCCGTACGGCCAGAGGATGAGCTGGCCGTTCGTATGGAACGTGATATGGGCCCGGATCTGCTGGATTCCGCCGACCACCCGGCTCAGGACGAAGTCCCGGACGAGTCTCGCCTCCGGCGCGGACCAGGCCGCCTTGCCGTGATACGTGATCGACGCCGGGTTGCCGGACGAGCCACCGCAGCAGGCCCAGCGGTAGCCGTAGTTCCGATTCAGGTCGGTCCCGACCGCTGTCGTCCCGGCGTTCGGCTGGCGGTTCTTGCGCCAGGCGCAGTACGGCGCGTGGCTGCCGCCGCAAGTCAGGTCGTACTCGGCGCCGTCCGGATTGACCATGAAGACGATGTACACCTCGCGGGTGTTGACGAGGTTCGTGATCGTGGCGTCCTTGCCGTAGTTGTCGGCGAGCAGGTGGAGCAGGTAGAGCGCCTGCTCGACGGTCAGGTGCTCGCGGGCGTGGTGGAGGGCGTCGAACAGGAGCTCCGGCTCGTCCTCGTCGGTCGCGACGTTGTCGCTGATCTTGGCCGCCCAGAGCTCCCGCCCCTGGTAGCTCTTGCCGATCGAGAACACCTTGACGATCGAGGGGTGGGCGGCCGCAACCGCGTG
>DASUPH010000484.1:0-7883 GCA_036276275.1 Candidatus Limnocylindrales bacterium | reverse complement strand
CGAACGGATGAGCCGGGGGCGCGCACGACGCCCATGCCGCAGAGTCCTTGGCCATGACAACGCATGCAGTAGTGATCGCTGGAGGAGGCCCGACGGGGCTGATGTTGGCGGGCGAGCTGGCGTTGGCGGGCGTCGACGTCGCGATCGTCGAGCGGCGTGCCAGCCAGGCCCTCGCCGGCTCGCGCGCCGGCGGTCTGCAGTCGCGCACCATCGAGGTCCTCGATCAGCGAGGAATCGCCGATCGGTTCCTCTCGGAGGGACAGGTGGCCCAGGTCGCGGGATTCGCCGGGACCCGGTTGGACATCAGCGACTTTCCCACCCGGCATCCGTACGGGCTCGGGCTGTGGCAGAAACACATCGAGCGCATCCTCGCCGGTTGGGTCGCCGAGCTGAAGGTCCCGGTCCACTACGGCACCGGGGTGACCGGATTCGCGCAGGACGACGCCGGCGTCGACGTCGCGCTGTCCGACGGCCAACGCTTACGGACGCAGTATCTCGTCGGGTGCGACGGAGGCCGCAGTCTGATCCGCAAGACGGCCGGTATCGAATTTCCCGGCTGGGATGCGACGACGAGCGCCCTGCTCGCCGAGGTCGAGATGACCGAGGAGCCGGAATTGGGCATCCGCCGCACTCCCTCGGGCATGCATGCCCTTGGGAAGGTGGAGTACGAGATCAAGGACGGCGAGGTGGTCTACGAGAAAGGGGGGACGGTCGGGGTCATGCTGACCGAGTCCGAGGTCGGCACGAGCGAGCCCACGCTGCGCGATCTCAGTGAGGGCCTCATCGCCGTCTACGGGACCGACTACGGGATCCACAGTCCGACCTGGATCACCCGGTTCACCGACATGACCCGGCAGGCCGCGGCCTACCGCGAGAGACGGGTCCTGCTGGCCGGCGACGCGGCGCACGTGCATTCCCCGATCGGTGGACAGGGCCTCAACACCGGTGTGCAAGATGCGGTGAATCTGGGATGGAAGCTGGCCCAGGTGGTGAACCGGACATCGCCGGAACGTCTCCTGGATACCTACCACGTCGAGCGCCACCCGGTCGCTGCCCGCGTCATGCGCACCACGATGGCGCAGGTCGCGCTCATGCGCGCGGACGACCGCGTCGAGGCGTTGCGCGACACCATGTCCGAACTGCTGGGTATGGACGAGCCGCGCCGACGATTCGCCGCGATGATGTCCGGTCTGGACATCCATTACGACCTGGGCGAGGGACACCCGCTGCTCGGACGTCGCATGCCCGATCTCGACCTGGTCACCAAAGGCGGCACGCTGCGGGTCTTCACCCTGCTGCACCCAGCCCGGCCGGTGCTGCTCAATCTCGGCGAGCCCGGCTGCTTCGACATCACGCCATGGACGGATCGCGTTCAGCTGATCGACGCCAGATACGACGGTCAGTGGGAGCTTCCGGTGATCGGGGCAGTCACTGCTCCCACCGCCGTGCTGATTCGGCCCGACGGCTACGTGGCGTGGGTGGGCGAGGGAACTCAGCTGGGGCTCGCTGACGCGCTGACCGCCTGGTTCGGACCGCCTGCTGCGGCGTCCTAGGTCGCGACGCCGGCCGGCGTCGGTGCCGCCGCGTGATCGGCAACGACGACGCGCTCCGGCGTGGCAGACGCCGCAGTCCCCGAGATGGGCTCCACGAGCCAGAAGTCGGCCTCGAGCGCGCCGGCCTCGGCGAGGAGCCGCGCCGCGAGCTGTGACCCGGCCGTCCGATGGCTCTCGAGCAGGCCCCGAAGCTCGTCCGCGAGCGCGGCGCCATGTGCGCGTTCCGCGACGGCCGCGGACAGCCGCGTCCCGCCCACGCTCCGCGCGTCGAGCGCCGGCAGGTGGCGGCCCTCGGGGTCGTACAGGTACGCGCGGCCGCCGGTCATCCCGGCGCCGAAGTTCGCCCCGACGGGGCCGACGACGACGACCACGCCACCGGTCATGTACTCGCAGCCGTGTGGGCCGATCCCTTCGACGACCGCGCTCGCCCCCGAATTGCGGACGGCGAAGCGCATCCCCGCCCGCCCGACGACGTGGAGGCGGCCGTCGGTCGCCCCGTAGAGGCACGTGTTGCCGGCGATCGCCTGGCGATGGGGCACCGCGGCAAGCCCCGGCTCCGGCATGACGACGACGGCGCCCCCGGACAGGCCCTTCGCCACGTAGTCGTTCGCTTGGCCGACCAGGCGGAGTTCGATGCCGGGTCCGGCGAACGCCCCGAACGACTGGCCGGCCGCGCCACGCAGCCCGAGCCTGATCGGACCGGCCAGCTCGCGCCGTTCGATCGCGCCGGTGAGGCCGGCCCCGAACGAACGATCGGCGGTGGAGAGCGCCAGGCCGTCGGCGGAGAAGCCGGCCTGGCCGCCGAGCGCGGCGGCGAGCCGTCGTTCGAGCGCGCTCGCCTCGCCGTGGCGGATCGATCGGCCAGCCGATGCCGGGTCGGCGCGTCGCTCCGGGCTCACCGCCCAGTGGCCGGCGCCGACGACCGCGGCCAGGTCGAGGGTCGCATGGCGATCCGGGACCAGGAACCGGCGCGACTCGCCGACCAGCTCGCCGACGCTGCGGACGCCGATCGCCGCCATCTCGACGCGCAGACTCTCGGCCATCGCGAGGGCGAAACGCTCGACCTGCTCAGGCGTGCCGGCAAACTTGGCCCGGAGGTCCTCGCGCTGCGTCGCGATGCCGGTCGGGCACGTGTCGAGGTGGCACTGGCGGGCCATGTCGCAGCCGATCGCGACGAGCATCGCCGTGCCGAAAGCGAACTCCTCGGCGCCGAGGAGCGCGGCGACCAGGAGATCGCGACCGGTCCGCAGGCCGCCGTCGGTCCGCAGCGCGACGCGGTCGCGAAGGCCGTTGCGAACGAGCGTCTGGTGGACCTCGGCGAGACCCAGCTCCCACGGCGCGCCGACGTGCTTGATCGAGGAGAGCGGCGATGCACCCGTCCCGCCGCTGTGGCCGGCGAGATGGACATAGGTCGCCCCGGCCTTGGCAACGCCCGCCGCGATCGTCCCGACGCCGCGGCTTGCCACGAGCTTCACTCCGATCCGGGCGGCCGGGTTGATCGCCCGGAGGTCGGCGATCAGCTGGGCGAGGTCCTCGATCGAGTAGATGTCGTGGTGCGGCGGCGGGCTGATGTAACTCATCCCGGGCTGGCCGCGACGGAGGCTCGCGATCCAGGCCGTCGCCTTCTTCGCCGGCAACTGGCCGCCTTCGCCGGGTTTGCTGCCCTGGGCGATCTTGATCTCGAGCTGCTCCCCGCGGGCGAGGTACGTCGCGGTGACGCCGAAGCGGGCCGAGGCGACCTGTTTGATCCGCGCGTCGCGACGCTCGCCGTCGGGGCCCGCGACGTACCACGCGGGGTCCTCGCCGCCCTCGCCGGTGTTGGCGGCACCGCCCGCCCGCTGGATGCCGATCGTCAGCGCCTGGTGGGCCTCGGGCGACAGCGCGCCGACGCTCATCGCGCTGACGACGAAGCGGCGGGCGATCGCCCGCGCCGGCTCGACCTCGTCGATCGGGACGGGGCTCGTCGCCCGTGGACGACGGACGCGGAGGGCATCGCGGACGACGGAAGGCGTGCGATCGGGCGCCGCATCCGCGTTTGCGGACGAGCCGGCGGTGACCGCCGACGCCCCGGCGAATCCGGAGATCGCCTGGATCTCGCCGACGATCCGGGGCGCGTAGCGGTGGACCTCGCCGTCGGCCCGGAAGCGGGCAAAACCCGGGTCCTGGAGCTTGTTCGACGGCGTCTCGGCGATGACCGACCGGGCGGCGGCGCGCCGCCGGAGCTGGCGGGCGGCGATCTCGCCCAGGCCGATGCGGCCGGCCCACGCCGGCGCCGACGGGAAGCAACGCGATCGGATGTCGTCGTCGAGCTCCATCGTCTCGAACAGCGTGCCGCCAATGTATGACGCGGCGGTGCTGATGCCCATGCGAGCCAGCGTCTTGCGCAGCCCGGCGTCGAGCGCCTTGAGGAGGTTGCCGACCGTCCCCGCGGCGTCGAGCTCCTCGGCGCCTCGGCCGCCGGCGAGCTCGGCCGCGAGCTCGACCGCCAGCCACGGGACGAGCGCCGTCGCACCGGACGCGAGGGCCATCGCCGCGCCGTGGACGTCGAGGATGTCGGCGGCCTCGACGACAAGATCGGTCCGGCCCCGGAGGCCGGCCTCTGTCAGAGCCGTGTGGACGGCGCCCGCCGCGAGGATCGTCGGGATCGGCAGTCGGTCGAACCCGAAGGCGCGGTCGCTCAGGACGACGAGCTCCGTCCGCCCGCGGGCCGCCGCGACGGCGTCCGCCGCCAACCGGTCGATGGCGCGTGCCAGACCGCCCTCGCCCTCGATCGCGGGCCACGTCGCGTCGAGCCGGCGCACGGCGCCCGGGAACGCCTGGAGGAGCGCCGTCAGGTCGGCGAGATAGGGCCGCTCGAGCCGGAGCGTCCGCGAGGCGCGTGGCGGCCCGCCGAGGAGCGCCGAGCGCCGCCCGAGCTCGACCCGGAGGTCCATGACGGCCCGCTCCCGCTCGGGATCGATCGGCGGGTTCGTGACCTGGGCGAACGCCTGGCGGAGGTGGTCGGCGACGGGCCGGTCGATCCGACCGAGGCCCGGGGTCGGCGTGTCGTCGCCCATGCTCCAGAGCGGCTCGTGGCCCTCGACGGCCATCGTCCGGATGTCGAGTCTCGCGTTCTCGGCGTGGAGCCCCGCGAGGAAGCGGAGACCGGCCGGCACCGGCGCCCCATCGATCGCGACCGGTGACTCCTCGCCCGGCGCCGGGTCGAGATGAACGGGCCGCGGCGCGTCGTGGATCGGCAGGCGGCGAAGGAGATGGGTCTTTGCCTCGGCGTCCTCGAGGACGAGCCCGCGGGCGGGATGGACCAGGAACATCTCGCCCGGCCCGAGCCGCCCGCGACGGATCGTCTCCTCGGGCGCCAGCGGGATCGCTCCGGCCTCCGACGCGACGGCGACGAGGTGATCGGCGGTGACGGCGAACGCGACGGGGCGGAGGCCGTTCCGGTCCGCGATGGCGCCGACCCGCCGGCCGTCACCGAAGACGATCGCCGCCGGGCCGTCCCACGGTGCGAGCAGGCCGGCGGTCCGCCGTCGCAGGGTGGCGACGTGGGGGTGCGGCGCCCGGCGCAGGGCCTGGGCCTCGGGCATCGCCGTCAGGAGCGCGGTCCCGAGGTCCCAGCCGGTCGCGACCAGCAGCTCCAGCATCTCGTCGAGGGACTGCGAATCGGAGCCGTCGGCCGACAGCAGGGGGCCGGCGGCGACCAGCTCGGCGGCCACGGGACCGGCATGCTCGGCAGCCCGGCCCCGGACCTGGGCGCGGTTGCCGCGAACCGTGTTGATCTCGCCGTTGTGGCTGATCGACCGGAAGGGCTGGGCAAGACGCCAGGTCGGCTGGGTGTTCGTGGCGTAGCGCTGGTGGAAGATCGCGTAGTGGACGCGGATCTGCGACGAGCGGAGGTCTGGGTACAGGTCGGCCAACCGCGCGCCGGCGACGAGACCCTTGTAGACGATCGTTCGGCAGGAGCCGGACGGGATCGCGATGACGTCACCGAGCCCGATCTCACGAGCCGCGGTCTCGAGGCGTCGCCGAGCAACGACGAGGCGCCGCTCGAATGTCGCGTCACCGATCGGCGTCCCGCCCCCATCGACCGGTCGCCGGACGAACGCCTGGACGAACGCCGGCCGGCAGGCCCGGGCGGCGGCACCGAGGGCCGTCTCGTCGATCGGGACCTTCCGCCAGCGGACGATGTCGAGGCCCTCGCCAGCCAGCGCGTCGGCGACGAGCGTGCGTGCCCGACCACCGTGCGCGCCGGGACCCGTCCGCGGAAGGAAGAGCTGGACGACGGCCGGACGGCCGGCGGCGAGGCCCGAACCCGGCGCCAGCGTCTCGATCAGGCTCGGATCGAGCGGCAGCGAGACGCCGGCCCCGTCGGACGAGGCGCCGTCGGCGCCGAATGCGCCGCGGTGGGCGAGCGCGGCGAGGCCACCCAGCGCCAGTGGCAGGACGCGCCCGAGATGCACCCCGGATCGGGACGCATCGGCCACGAACCCGACGCCGCACGCATCGTGCTCGAACGCGGCGTCGTACAGCGGCGCCGCCGGCGTGCGACGCGATCGTCGTGGTCGCTGTGGCGGCTCGATGGTCACGGGCGACTCCGTTGGAGACTCGAGCGAGGGTCGGACCGACCGCCCGGGAGGAGCCGGGCGGCCGGTCGATGTCGTGGCTGCCGCGTCGAGTCGGCCGGTGAGGGGGACGCCGGCCGACCTGAACGGCTAGACCTGGTAGGCCACCTCGCCGTGGGTCGAGAGGTCGATCCCGAGCTCCTCGTCCCGGGCCGAGATCCGGATGCCGAGGATCGCGTCGACGAGCTTGATGATCACGAACGTCGCGACGACGGCGTAGGCGATCGTCGCGCCGACGGCGGCCAGCTGGATCGCGACCTGGCCGGCGTTGCCGTCGATCAGGCCCCGGTAGTTCGCCTGGATGGCGCTGGTCGCGAGGACACCCGTCGCCACGGCACCGAACGTGCCGCCGACCCCGTGGACCGCGAAGACGTCCAGCGCGTCGTCGACCTTGATCCGCTCGCGGAGGAGGGTCGCGCTGTAGCACAGGCCGCCGGCGACGAGGCCGATGAGGATCGCGCCACCCGGCGTCACGAAGCCCGACGCCGGGGTGATCGCGACGAGGCCCGCGACGGCGCCGCAGGCGGCCCCGACAACGCTGACCTTGCGATGGTGGAGGTAGCTCGCTCCGACCCACGTGAGGGTCGCCGCGGCCGCCGCTGTATTCGTGACGATGAACGCACTGGCCGCGAGCCCGTTGGCGGCGACGGCCGAGCCGGCGTTGAAGCCGAACCAGCCGAACCACAGGAGACCGGCGCCGAGCACGGTCATCGGGATGTCATGGGGCTCCATCCGGTCGCCATTGACGACCCGCCGTCCGATCAGGAGGGCGACGATCAGGGCCGAGACGCCGGACGAAGCGTGGACGACCGTGCCGCCGGCGAAGTCGAGCGCGCCGAGCTTGAACAGCCAGCCATCGGTGGCCCAGACCCAGTGGGCGATCGGCGAGTAGACGAGGATCGACCAGAGGACCGTGAAGAGGACGAACGAGGCGAACCGCTTCCGCTCGGCGAACGCGCCCGTGATCAGGGCCGGCGTGATCGCGGCGAACATCAGCTGGAACGCGGCGAACAGGACGAACGGGATCGTCGTCGCGTAGATGGTGCTTGGCTCGAGGCCGACGTTGAAGAACCCGACGAAGTCGAGATTGCCGATCAGCCCCATGCCGTTGACGTCCGGCCCGAAGGCGAGGCTGAACCCGACGAGGACCCAGACGACGCTCACGATCGCCAGCCCGAAGAAGCTGTGCATGATCGTCGAGAGAACGTTCTTGCGACGGACCAGCCCGCCGTAGAAGAGGGCCAGACCCGGCAGCATGATCATGACCAGGGCCGTCGCGGCCAGCATCCAGGCGGTGTCGCCGCTATCCATCGATGGGCTCCTCCTCGCGTGCTTGGCGGCGCGAGCCCACGACCGAGGACTCGCCCAACGCGAGGCTATGCGTCGAAGGCGCGCCGGAACGTCGCCGGACGGGACCCGAAAAGGATGCGATCAGGTAGCGGTGCGCCGACGGCAGCACACGTCTCCGGGGCGCCACTCCGGTCCGATAGCATGGCCGTGAGCGCCAAGGCAACGTCGCACGGAGTCGAGGCCGTCCACTTGGCGAGGCACGCCGACTCCGTTCGTCCCGTCGCGGATCGCCGCTCCGCGAGCCCGGTGGCCTTCGCGGTCGCGGTGGCGGTCATCGTCGTGGTAGGCGGCGCGCTGCGGCTGATCGGGATCGGCTTCGGTGATCCGTTCGCCTACCACCCCGACGAGTGGATCATCGTCC
>DASUPH010000483.1:0-2357 GCA_036276275.1 Candidatus Limnocylindrales bacterium | reverse complement strand
GGGCTTCGTTTCGGGCATCCGGGCTACCTCCGGGTCGCTGTGGCGGGGCCGTCCACGGGCGCGTCGCTCGCCGGGCCCGTTGTGAAGTGTCGCTCATCGCGCCGGCGCAGCTCCGCGCCGGACTTCCAGATCGCGTACTCGAGCGAGTCGGCGAGGGCCGCCGCCGAGGCGGCGATGATGTTGGTGTCGCTACCCATCGTGGACCACGTGCGAGCGCCGTCCTGGGAATCGATGATGACCCTCGTGCGGGCCGCTGTGGCGGCGTCGCCGTCGAGGATGCGCACCTTGTAGTCGACGAGATGGACGTCATCGATGGCCGGATAGAACGCGCGCAGCGCCTTGCGCAGGGCCGCGTCGAGCGCGTTGACCGGGCCGTTCCCATCGGCCGCCGTGTGCAGGACCTCGCCGTCGACGGCCACCTTGACCGTGGCCTCGGCAAGGAGCTCCCGACCGTCGCGCTGCTCGACGAGGCAGGTGTAGTCGACGATCCGGAACGGCGCCGCGTAGTCAGCCGCATGGCGGCGGATGAGCAGCTCGAACGAGGCCTCGGCACCTTCGAAGGCGAGACCGTCCGCCTCGAGCTGCTTGATGAGCGTCGAGAGCTCGCGAGGGTCGATGCCCTCGAGATCGTGCCCGAGCTGCCGGGCGCGGATGGAGGTGTTCGCCCGGCCGCCGAGCTCCGACACGACCAGCCGGCCGATGTTGCCGACCGAGGTCGGCTCGACATGCTGGTACGACCGCTCGACCTTGGCCACGGCCGCTCCGTGGACGCCGCCCTTGTGGGCGAAGGCCGACCGGCCGACATACGGCTGGTAGTCGTTCGGCGTGAGGTTGGCGATCTCGGCGACGCTTCGCGACAGGTCGGTCAGGCCCTCGAGGCGGCCGCCGCCGGCGGGCACGAGCACATGGGGCGTCTTGAGCGCGAGGTTGGCCAGGATCGAGACCATGTTGGCGTTGCCGGCGCGCTCCCCGTAGCCGTTGATGGTCGCCTGCACGTGGCGGATCCCGACCGCGACCGCGGCCATGGAGTTGGCGACCGCAAGCTCGGCGTCGTTGTGGGTGTGGATCCCCCAGGTCACGGCCGGGGCATCCGGGTCGGCTTCGAGCGAGGCGCGGACGTCCGACACGGTCCGGGTCAGCTCGTCGGTCAGGGTGCCGCCGTTCGTGTCGCACAGGACCAGCGTCCGCGCGCCCGCCTGGCGCGCCGCCCGCAGCGTGGCCAAGGCGTAGCCACGGTCGTCCTTGTAGCCGTCGAAGAAGTGCTCGGCGTCGTAGACGACCTCGCGCCCGCGGTCGACCAGGAAGCCGACCGAGTCGGCCACCATGTCCAGATTCTCCTGCGGCGTCGCCCCGAGGACCTCGGTCACGTGCAGCAGCCAGGATTTGCCGAAGATCGTGACGACCGGGGTCTCGGCCGCGGCGAGCTCGCGCAAATTCGGATCGTCGGTGGGCGTGTTGGAGCGGTGCCGGGTCGAGCCGAAGGCGGCGAGCTTGGCCGTCTGCCAGCGCATCGTCCGGGCCACCGCGAAGAACTCGATGTCCTTGGGGTTGGAACCCGGCCAGCCGCCCTCGATGTAGGGCATCCCGTACTCGTCGAGCATCCGCGCGACGCGCAGCTTGTCGGCCAGCGACAGCGTCACGTTCTCGCCCTGGGTCCCGTCCCGCAGGGTCGTGTCGTAGAGGACGACCGGGACGTCCGCGGAGTCGCTCATGACGCCACACCAGCGGCTGCTTCCAGCCGATCGACCACCGCGGTCGCGAAGGCGGTCGTGCCGACGACGACGAAGCCGTCGTCCTGATCGCCCGGATCCGCCAGGTCGCTCGTTCGCCAGCCCTCGTCGAGCGCGCCGCCGACCGCGGTCTCGATGGCCGCCGCCGCCTCCTCGCGACCCAGCGACATCCGCATCAGCATGGCGGCGGACAGGATCGTGCCGATCGGGTTCGCCTTGTCCTGGCCGGCGATGTCCGGCGCCGAGCCGTGGATCGGCTCGTACAGCCCGAACGTGCCGTGCTCTGTCTGCCGTTCCCCGAGCGACGCCGACGGCAGCATCCCGAGCGAACCGGCGAGCACGGCGGCCTCGTCGGAGAGGATGTCGCCGAAGAGGTTCTCGGTGACGATGACGTCGAAGTCCGCTGGGCGGCGGACGAGGAGCATCGCGCACGAATCGACGAGCTGGTGCTGGAGCGTGACGTCCGGGTAGTCGCGGGCGATCTCGTCGGCGATCGTGCGCCACAGCCGCGAAGTGGCCAGGACATTCGCCTTGTCGACCGAGGTGAGGCGGCCCCGACGCCCGCGCGCGAGCTCGAAGGCCAATCGGACGATCCGCGAGATCTCCCGCTCGTGATACGGCAGCGTG
>DASUPH010000482.1:0-5508 GCA_036276275.1 Candidatus Limnocylindrales bacterium | reverse complement strand
CCGCCCCAGCGGGAGAGGCCGCCCCATCCCCCCGGATCAAGGCCGCCCCGTGACCGGCAGCACCCGATCGATCGCGCCGCTCCGCCCGGAACCGTTGGTGGTGCTCCGGCGGGCCGACGCCGGGCGCCGCCTGCGGACGCTCCTGCTCCTGCTGCCGGCCATCCTGCTGGCGTTGCTGTTCCTGTACTACCCGCTCGTCTTCATCGTCCAGATGAGCTTCACGGAGGGCTCGTCCTTCCTCTCGCCGACCGGACCGATCACGACCCTCGCGAACTACGCCCTGGTCGGCAGCCGCTACCTGCCAAATCTGCTCGTCACCCTCCAGCTCGCGCTGCTGGCGACGATCGTCGACCTCATCTTCGGCTTCCCCTTCGCCTACATCTTCGTCCGCAAGGTGCGCTACCGGACGGCCGTCCGGGCGCTGATGGTGTTCCCGATGTTCGGGGCCCTCTACATCGCGTTCGGGATGCGGTTCATCCTCCTGCCCGGCGGGCCGGCCACGCCGATCCTCCAGGCGCTCGGGGTGGCGAGCACGGACGCCCTGTTCAGCCTGCCATCGGTCGTTTTCGCGATGTCGATCTTCACGTTCCCGTTCATGGTCCTCAACATCGGCACCGCGCTCGGCAACGTCGACCCGACGCTCGAGGAGGCCGCCGCCTGTCTCGGAGCGCGACCGTGGCAGACGTTCCGCCGGATCGTGCTGCCGCTGACCCGGGCGGGGACCGTCGCCGGGATGCTGACGGTCTTCGGCTGGAGCATTGGCACGTTCGCCGAGCCGCTCCTGCTCGGATCGGCGAACGAGCAGCGAGCCCTCGCCTGGACGGTCTACCAGCGCGGCGTCGTCCAGACCGACTACGGCCTCTCGACCGCGATGGGCGTGGTGCTGCTCGGCGTCGCGTTCGTCGTGACCTATCTGTCGCTTCGATACTCACGGGGAGCGCTCGTCGAATGACCACCGCGACGTCCGGCGTCCCTGCCCGCCGCCCGCTGATCACGGCCCGCCGGCTCACGGACGCCCTCAGCCACGCCTACATCTGGGCGATCCTGATCGTCTTCGTCCTGCCGTTCCTGGCTCTCGTCGGCTTCTCCTTCACGGCGCGACCGGGCGAGGCCGGGGCGGTCACCAACTACGGCTACGTGGTCGACACGTTCGGCGACAACCTGCTCTGGAGCCTGAAGATCTCGGGGCTGACGCTGCTGATCAACGCCCTCGTGAGCCTGCCGGCGGCGTACGCGATCGTCCGCCACACGTTTCCGGGCAAGCGGTTCCTTTTCTCGGTCCTCACGCTGCCCCTCTACGTCCCCGGGGCCGTCATCGGCATCAGCCTCGTCCTGACGTACAACTTCACCTATCACCTGACGACATCGATGTGGGGCCTCGTGCTCGCGATGTCCCTCGGTACGTTCCCGCTGATGCTGACGCCGATCGTTGTCGCGCTGAAGGACCTGCCGGTGATCTTCGAGGAGGCGTCGGCCTGCCTCGGCGCGACCCGCTGGCAGACCTACCGTCGGATCGTGCTGCCGCTGATCGGGCCGGGCGTCAGCGCCGGCCTGCTCCTCTGCTTCATCATCGTCTTCAACGAGTACCTCGTGACGCTGTTCGTCCATCCGCCCGGACTGACGACTGCACCGCTCCGCGTCTTCAACCAGATCCGGACCGCGGGCCTCGCGCCGACGACGGCCGCCCTGGCGGTCACCATGCAGCTGATCTCCCTCGCGGCGGTCCTGCTCTTCTTCCGCCTCTTCGGGGCCCGCCATCTCAAGGGGACATACCTGCTCTGATGTCGACCGTCCGGCTGGCCTCGATCACGAAGCACTACGGCGCGACCGTCGCGGTCCACGAGTTCGACCTCGACGTGGCCGACGGCGAGTTCGTCACGCTCCTTGGGCCGTCCGGGTGCGGCAAGACGACGACCTTGCGCATGATCGCGGGGCTCGTCGAGCCGACCGGCGGCCGGGTCTGGTTCGATGACCAGGATATGACCTTCCTGCCGCCGCGGGCACGGAACATCGGGTTCGTCTTCCAGACGCCGGCCCTGTTCCCCCACCTGTCGGTCGCCGACAATGTCGGCTTCGGGCTGTCCGTGAAGGGCGCCGGCAAGCGGGCGATCGGCAAGCGGGTCGAGGAGATGCTGGCGATGGTCGACCTGACCGGCTACGGGACGCGGATGCCGGCCCAGCTCTCCGGCGGCCAACAGCAGCGGGTGGCCCTCGCCCGCGTCCTCGCGACGGACCCGCGGGTGCTGCTGTTCGATGAGCCGTTGTCGGCTCTCGACAAGAACCTTCGGGAGAGCCTCAAGTTCGCGATCCGCGAGCTCCAGCGACGAACGGGCAAGACGTCGATCTATGTCACCCACGACCAGTCGGAGGCGTTCGCGATCTCGGACCGGATCGTGGTCATGAACGCCGGCCGCGTCGAACAGATCGGCAGCCAGACCGACATCTACCTCCGGCCCCGGACCGGGTTCGTCGCCGAGTTCATCGGGGCGAACAACGCGCTGCCGGGCACCGTCATCGCACTCGAGCCGGCGACGGCCGGGGAAGGCCAGTCGGGCGAGCACCGTTTCCGGATCCGGAGCGGGGAGTTGACGCTCTCCTGTCGGAGTCGCCTGCCGGTCGCGGTCGGGGACGCGATCGTCGCGTACCTGCGGCCCGAGGACCTCGTCGTCGTCGACGACGACGCGGCTGATTATCGGAACGTCGTCAACGGCGAGATCGAGCGGGTGATCTTCGAGGGTCCGACCGCCCAGCTCCGGGTGCGGGTCGCAGGACGCGAGATGCGGGTGGATGTCGGCGGGAGCCGGCGCCTCACGCTGACGGAGGGGGATCGCCGCGTGCGCCTCGGGTTCGACGACCTGAACGTCGTCCCCGCAGATACCGGAGCCGTCGATGGCGGGTCCGTCGACGGAGTATCCGCGTGACCGGCTGGGACCAGGCCACCGATCGGCGGTCGGGGGATGCCCCGCCCGCGCGGATCATTCCGTCGGGAGGCTTCACGACGGTGTTCGGCCGGGAGCTCGTCGCCGAGCTCCCGAATTTCGTCCATCGGCCGTTCCTCGTCGTGACGATGGCCGACCTGTGGCCCAAGTTCGAATCGCGGTTGGGCGCGCATCTGGCCGGCGTCCACCTCGTCACGACCCTCGAGCTCGCCGAGCTCGAGCGGGCGTGCGACGAGCTGCCGGCCTGTGCCGCCATCGTCGGGCTCGGCGGCGGCCAGGCGCTCGACGTCGCGAAGTTCTTCGCGTGGCGTCGCCGCCTGCCCCTGTTCCAGGTGCCGACGGCGACCACGGTGAACGCCCCCTTCGGTCATCGGGCGGGCCTCCGCGATCGGGGCAGGGTCCGCTATCTCGGCTGGGCCGTGCCGGAGGCCGTCTACATCGACTTCGACGTCATCGGCTCCGCGCCGCCGGCGCTCAACCGGAGCGGTGTGGGCGATGTCCTGTGCTACCACACGGCGCGCCGCGACTGGGAGCTCGCGGATCGCCTCGGCCGGACCGAGCCGAAGTGGCCGTTCGACCCCGCGCTCGTCGCGGATGCGGCAATCGTGATGGGCTCCGTCGTCGAGGCGCTGGACGAGATCCACGACGGCAAGGAGGCGGGGATCCGGGCTCTCGTCCTTGCCCATCGCTGGGGCGGCACGACATTCCATGATTCGGGCTGGATCCCGCGCCATATCGAGGGGGTCGAGCACTTCGTCTTCTACAACCTCGAACGGATTACCGGGCTCCATTTCATCCACGGCCAGCCGGTCGGGCTCGGGATCGTCGCGGGCTCGGTCCTCCAGGACAACGAGCCCGAGCGGGCGGCGGCTGACCTGGCCCGCGCCGGCGTCGACATCCGGCCCGAGGCGATGGGCGTGACATGGGATGACGTGGGCGAGGCGCTCCGGACGCTGCCGACGTACGTCCGCGATGCCGGGCTGTGGTTCAGCGTCGCCGACACGATGACAATCGGTGACGAACATGTCGCTCGCGTTCGCGAGGTTGTCGACGCCGCGTTCGGTTCGTCGACGCCGGTCCCGGACGGCCGCGGCGGGGCCGCGCAACGGTGAAGATCGGGCTGAGCCTGCCGCAGGGCTGCGACCGCGAGTACCTCGGCCTGGACGCGCCGACGGCCTGGACGCGCACCGTCGAGGCGGCCCGCTGGGCCGAGGACATCGGCTTCGAGTCGCTCTGGCTCAACGACCACATGCAGGTCGATCCGCCGCTCGAGGAAGCGCCGATCTTCGAGCCGTTCGTCGAGATCGCAGCCCTCGCCGTCGAGACCCGACGCGCCCGCCTGGGCCACCTCGTCCTGGCCGCCGCCTACCGCAATGCCGGGCTGACCGCGAAGGCGATCTCGACCGTCGACGTCATCAGCGGTGGACGGGCGATCCTCGGCATCGGCGCCGGCTGGAAGGAGGACGAGTGGCTCGCGTACGGCTATGGCTTCCCACCGGCCAGCGAGCGACTTGCCATTCTCGCGGACCATCTCGAGATCATCAGCCGGATGCTGGGTCCGGGACGGGCGACCTGGGAGGGCGCGCATGCCCATGTCCGGGACGCGATTCACGAGCCGAAGGGGCTCCAGCAACCGCGCATCCCGATCCTCATCGGCGGCAACGGCCCGAAGGTGACCTGGCGCCTGGCCGCCCGGTTCGCCGACGAGCTGAACCTCGATGCACTCCCTCCGGACCGGGTCGATGCGGCCCTGCCGATCATCCGCGACCGCTGCCGCGAGATCGACCGTGATCCGGCGAGCCTCGCGGTCTCGGTCTTCATCTGGGGCGAGGCAGGCGACGTCCGACCCGGCCCGGAACGGCGTCAGCGATTCCGCGACTACGCGGCGCTCGGCCTCGATCGGATCATCGTCCAGGGCTTCGTGCTCGCCCGCGACCCGCATGCGATCGACGACGTCGTCGAAGACTGCCTGGCGGTCGGGCTGCTTGACGAGGCCGGCGCCGCCTAGTCGAGCAGGCCGAGGCCCACGAGCTCGCGGCGGAGCGCCGGGCCGTCGATGAAGCGGAGCGAGCGAATCCCGAGGGCCTCGGCCGCGGCGACGTTCTCCGCCACGTCGTCGACGAACAGGATCGAGTGGGCCTCGAGCCCGTGCCGCTCGAGGAGCGCCTCGTAGATCCGCCGGTCGGGCTTCGCCACGCCGACCTCGCCGGAGATCACGATCCCGTCGAACCGGCCGAGGAACGGGTACCGCGGCCGCGCGGCCGGAAACGTCTCGGCCGACCAGTTGCTCAGGGCGTAGAGCGGCACGCCCGCGGCGTCGAGCTCGGCGAGCACCTCGACGGTCGGACCGATCGCGTCGCCCAGTGTCTCGGGCCAGCGCTCCCAGTACGCCTCGATGAGCTCGCGTTGGTCGGGGTGCTCGGCGATCAGGCCTGCGATCGCGTCGGCCCACGGCCGGCCCGCGTCCTGCCCGCGATTCCATTCGGGCGTGCAGACGGTCGCGAGGAACGTCTCCATCGCCGCTTCATCGCCCTCGAACAGGGATCGGTAGAGATGGCGCGGGTCCCAG
>DASUPH010000481.1:0-2790 GCA_036276275.1 Candidatus Limnocylindrales bacterium | reverse complement strand
CAGGCGCCACCGGCTCGCCCTACGGGGGGCCATCGGACCGCCCCGGGGGCTCGGGCCAGCGGGCCGCAGGAGTCGAGCCCGGGCGACTGGACGAGCGGCCGGTCGAGCCAGGGCGGCGGCTACAACCCGGCGGAGATGCGGACGAAGGACGGCTTCGGCGCGGCGGGCCGTCCGCCGGGCGATCCGTCGGGCAGCGTCCTGACCTTCGGGCGGTTCGCCGGCTGGTCGCTCGGCGAGGTCGCCCGGCGCGATCTCGACTACATCGAGTGGCTGGACCGCTCGCCGATCGGGCGGCAGTACCGCGAGGAGATCGACGGCATCCTGCGCAAGGTCGGGCGGCGCAAGAGCGGCGGCGCGGAGGCGCAGGAGCGGCGGGGCCTCTTCCGCCGCCGCTGAGGAGGCGCTCGCCGCCGGGCGCCGGAGTTGGCGCTGGTGGTGCGTGCTTCGATCCGTCAGGCACCCGCATCGACGTCGGCGCCCGTCCTCCGCAGCACCCAGCCCGAGGTCGTGCCCTGGACGATCAGGGTGAAGAGGACGATCCCGAAGACGATCCCCTGGAGCAGTTCCCGGTTCGGCAGACCCGCGGGCAGGCTCAGCGCGAGCGCGACCGAGACCGCGCCACGGAGCCCGGCCCAGAAGAGGACGTGGAGCCATGCCCGCGGGATCGCTGCGGCCGACGCCGGATCGCGACGGCCGAACCGGTCGATCGCCGCGGTCATCGGCCCGAGCAGCCCGTAGACGACGACCGCCCGGCCCACGAGGATCGCGACGATCCCCCAGGCGATCGGCGCAGCCGCCATGACGAGGGTCTGGGGCGCGATCGCCAGCCCGACCAGGAGGAAGACGCCGGCCGTGAGCAGGAAGGCGGCGAACTCCCAGACGACGTCGATCGCCTCGGTCGCGCGGGGCGTGAGGCCGCCTCGCGCCGTCGCTCCGAAGATGCCGGCCGCGAGCAGGGTCGCGATGACGCCGGACAGCCCGAGCGCGTCCGCCGCGAGGTAGGTTCCGTAGGCGAGGACCACCGTGATCGCGAGCTCCGTGAGGTGGTCGTCGACGCCGCGCACGAGGCGAGCCGCCAGGCCGCCGAACACGGCTCCGAGAAGGCCGCCGCCGACAACGCTGACCGCGAACCCGACGATCGATCCGCCGAGCGAACCCGCGCCACTCAGCATCTCGATCGCGAGGGCGAAGAGGACGATTCCCGTGCCGTCGTTCACGAGACTCTCCATCTCGACGATCGTCGCGAGGCGGACCGGAACGTTCGCCCGGCGGAACGTCGAGAGGACCGCCGCGGGGTCGGTTGCGGCGACCATCGCACCGACGAGGAACGCCTCCGTGAACGTGAGCCCGGACGTGGTCGACAGCACGAGCGCGACGATCGCGGCCACGACCACGACGCCGGGGATCGCGAGAAGGAGGACGCCGGCGGCGGCCGGACGCAGGACGTCGACGTCGGTCCGGAAGGCGGCCTCGAAGACGAGGCCCGGCAGGACGATCGCGAGGAGCAGGTCCGGCGAGACCGGCAGCCTGACGTTCGGCCCGGCGATCGACAGGGCAAGACCGAACAGGACCAGCGCCACCGAGTACGGCAGCGCGAACCGGCGGGCGACGATGGCAACGGCGACCGCCGCCGCGACCAGGGCAAGGAGCAGCCAGAGCGGGGCCAGATCGTCGATGTGGATCACGGCCCGTGGATCGTCGCACGACGGCGGCGCCCTTGCGGGCCGGTCAGACCGTCAGGACGCGCTCCAGGTGGCCCATCCCGCGGCCGAAGGCTGCCGCGGCGGCTGTTCGGGGCGGCCGCTCACCACTCCGCGCGCGTCTGCCGGATGTTGATGCTCTGGACGATGCCCAGGCCGACGGCCACGCTGATGAGCGAGGCGCCGCCGTGCGACACGAACGGCAGCGGGATCCCGGTGATCGGCATGATCCCGATGACCATCCCGACGTTCACGATCAGCTGAAACAGGATCATCGAGGCCAGCCCGGTCGCGAACATCATCCCGAACGGATCCTTCGACCGCCAGCCGGACACGAGCAGGCGCCACAGGAGGGCGGCGAACAGGATCAGCAGGACGAGCGCTCCGATGAAGCCGAGCTCTTCGAGGTAGATCGCCGCCACGAAGTCGCTCTCCTGGACCGGCAGGAAGTTCAGCTGGTTCTGGGTCCCGTTCGTCAGGCCCTTGCCCAGCCAGCCGCCCGAGCCGACGGCGATCTGCGACTGGTACAGCTGGTAGCCGGCGCCCTGGACGTCCGTCGACGGATTCAGGAACGAGGTGAGCCGCTGCTTCTGGTAGTCCTGCAGGACGTACGTCCAGATCAGCGGCAGGGCCGCGAGGACCAGCCCGGCCAGGGTGCCCATCCAGCGCAGGCTGGCACCCGACATGAACAGCATGCCGGCGAGGATCGACAGCAGGACGAGCGAGGTCCCGAGGTCCGGCTGGAGCATGACGAGGAGCCATGGCGGTCCCACGAGGAGGCAGGCGCCGAGGATCGATGACAGGGAACCCAGGCGACCCTGGCGCGCGCCGAGGTAGTTGGCCAGCACGACGATCATGAGGATCTTCGCCAGCTCGCTGAACTGGAAGTCGAACGGACCGATCGAGATCCAGCGGGCCGCGCCGCCGACCCCATGACCGATCGCCAGCGTCGTCAGCAGCAACCCGATCTGCAGCAGGTATAGCGGCCAGGCGAAGGTCTTGAGCCACTTGTAGTCGAATGCGGTCGCGATCACGAACGCGATCAACGCGATCCCGGTCCACATCAGACCGCGAACGAAGGTCGTCCCCG
>DASUPH010000480.1:0-20472 GCA_036276275.1 Candidatus Limnocylindrales bacterium | reverse complement strand
GCCGCCTTCCCGCCAGGGCTTGTCGCCCCGGGCGTCGCCGATGGCCGGGCGATCGATGGCGGCCCCCTGGCCGATCTCCCGGAAGGCGCGATGCGACGGGTCACGGACGCCGACCTGGACGTCCTCATCGCCCACACGCCTGCCGGCATCGTGGCCGTCGCCGACCGCTGCCCGCACATGTCGGCGCCCCTCTCGATCGGCGTCCTCGAGGGCTGCATCGTGGCCTGCCCCCTCCACGAAGGGCGGTTCGACCTCTGCTCGGGCGACGTCGTCCAGATGCCGACCACGGGCGGGCTCGATCCGGACGGTGTCTACCACCCGACCTGGTCGCCCGCCGGCAAGCAGGCGAAGATCGATCCGCCCGGCAAGAAGGCAGAGGCGCGCGCCGTGACCCGCGTCCGCCGCCTGCGGTACTACCCGGTGAGGATCGCCGGCGGCCGGATCGAGGTCACGATCCCGGCCTGACCGCGGCAGTGGCGGGTTGGTGTCGCCGCTGGGCCGCCCGCTAGCGGATCTCGCCCTCGGCGACGTCCTCCGGGTGGGCCTTCGCGACATACGTCCGGATGAGGTCGCAGACCTCCGCCGGGTCGTCGGTCAGCTTGAGCAGGCCGAGATCCGCTTCGGTGATCGCCCCGGCGGGAAGCTGGGTCGAGCGCATCCAGTCGATCATCCCCTGCCAGTACGCCTTCCCGACGAGGACGACCGGGAAGTCGCGGATCTTGCCGGTCTGGATCAGGGTCAGGCTCTCGAACAGCTCGTCGAGCGTGCCAAAGCCGCCGGGCATGATCACGAAGGCGTCGGCGTACTTCACGAACATCGTCTTGCGAGCGAAGAAGTACTTGAACTCGACGCCGAGATCGACGTACTCGTTCAGGCCCTGCTCGTGGGGCAGCTCGATATTGCAGCCGATCGACAGGCCGCCGCCCTCGCGACAGCCGCGGTTGGCGGCCTCCATGATCCCGGGGCCGCCGCCGGTGATGATCGCGAAGCCGACCTCGGCCAGGCGGCGGGCGATGTCGCGGGCCAGCTCGTAGTCGGGCGAGCCGGCCGCGACCCGGGCCGAGCCGAAGATCGTGACCGCCGGTCCGACGGCGGCGAGGGCGTCGAACCCCTCGACGAACTCGGACAGGATCCGGAGCGCACGCCACGGGTCGCTGTCGACGAACTCGGGCCGTTCCGAGACGGGCCGCCGCTCGAGGAACTTCTCGTCCTCGGTTGCGCCCGGCTTGCCGATCCGGCGCGCCGCGTCGCGGCGCATGACGATCCGGCCGCTGCGCCGAACGGGGCCACCCGGGCCGGCGTCCCCGTGGGTCGGCGGTCCGGCCGCGCCGCCGCTGTCCGCCTCGGGGGTCGGCTTCGTGCGGCCGGCCTGGTCGCTCGCCGACTCTCGATCGCTCATCGGGCTAGGATCGCACCCAAGGAGGCGCCGTGCAGCAGCGGACGCGTCGAACACGAACGATCGGCGCTGTCGTTCTCATTGCAACCGGGCTGGTTTGGATCGGCCAAGGGAGCGGCATGCTCAAGGGCGGCAGCTTCATGGTCGGCGATCCGACCTGGATCTGGTTCGGGGTCGCCTGCGTCGCCGCGGGCGTGTTCGTGGGCTGGCTGGCCGTCAGGACCTCGAGCCACTGAACCAGGCCTTCCACGCCGCCTCGTCGCGACCCGCGGCGACCTGGTTTCCGAACCGGACGAGGGGCAGCCGGAGCAGGGACTGGTCGGCCAGCAGCCGGTCGACGACCTCGGTGTCGTCCATCCGGAGATATGCCAGGCCCCCGTCGCGCCATGCCTTCGAGGCCTCGTCGATCAGGGCTCGCGCCCCGAACCGGTCGACGAACCGCCGCAGCTCGCCGCGGGCGATCGGCTTGCGGGTCAGGTCGACCAGGTGGATCGCGACCCGGCGCTCCTTGAAGAACCGGATCGCCGCGCGCGTCCCCTGGTCGCGCTCGTGGCCGAAGATCTGGACGCTGGGCTCGGTCATCGGTCGAAATCGTAGCGGCGAATCGGTCGGCTCGGCTGTGCCCGCGCCGCCGCCTTCGCCGCCGGGTACCATCGGCCGACACAGGAGGTGCTCGGTGGCGGTCTGGTTCACGGTCAAGCTCGACGATCGACCGGGCGCGCTCGCCCGGATGGCAACCGCGCTCGCCGAGCGCGGTGTGAACATCGCAGGCATCGTCGGTATCGCCGAGGACACGAACGGCGAGCTGATGCTCGAGACGAGTGACGCGACGGCGACGCGCGAGGCGTTCGACGCCGCCGGGATCGCGTACGAGGCTCACGAGGCCGACGGCGGCGCGGATCCGGGACGGATGTCGATCGCCGACATCGTCGCCCGCTAGCGCCGCTCGTCCTCGACCGGCCCGACCTCGACGTGCCACGCACCCCTTCGCCGGACACGGCGGCCGCGGCGGCGCGCCTGGACGTCCTCGATGGGCCGGCCGCCGTGGGAGCGATCGTCGCCAGGATCGCGGAGCGCGGGGGCCGGATCCGGACCGTCGCCACGATCCGGCCGCTCGAGACCGATCCTGCCCAGTCGGAGCTCGAGATCGAGGTCGACGGCATGACCGCCGACGAGCTGGTCGACGCCCTCGACGGCCTGCCGGACATCCAGGCCATCCGGCGGACGCGGGCCCTGGGCAGCATCTTCGGCAAGCGGGTGATCGTCGTCGGCGCCGGGGCACAGGTCGCCCAGGTCGCCCTCGGGGCCGTCAGCGAGGCCGATCGTCACAACCTTCGCGGCGAGCGGATCAGCGTCGACACGATCCCGCTCATCGGCGAGGCGAACATCGCGGCCGCGGTCCGGGCGGTCGCCGACCTGCCACGGGCACGGCTGCTGGTCCTGGCCGGGTCGATCATGGGCGGCGACATCAGCCATGCGGCCGACGAGCTGCGGGCGATCGGGATTCCGATCATCGCCCTGAACATGGTCGGCTCGATCACCGAGCACGTCGATCTGGTGGTCAGCGATCCGGTCCAGGCCGGGACGATGGCGGTCATGGCGATTGCCGATACGGCAACCTTCGACCTCGTTCGCCAACGAGGGAGGAAGTACTGACAGTCACGGCTGACGAACGCAGTGGCGCGACGTTGCGGGCGCTCTTCTCAGTCGAGCGTCGCGGAGATCGAGCACGGGAGCAGACCGAGGAGCTCGACCGACACGCTGACGTGACGGGTCGATGGCTTCACGTCGACCTGGGTCTGGCAGATCCAGCCGATGCCCGCGAAGGATGGACCGTTCGGAGGGCTCGCGACGTCGGAAAGGTTCGTCAGCACGGCGGCCACCCGCAGCGGCCCGGGCGCGACCGACATCGGCGTGGCGTCCGGCGGTCGGAAGACGTTCAGGGAGTCTGTCGGCTGGAACTGGTGGTCGGTGCGCGGGGTGAAGTTGACCGGCTCCTCCCAGGTCCCTGAACCCGGGGCCACCTCGAGCGACAGGACGCAGCCCAAGGGCCGCCGCGGACAGACCAGGGGCCCGTTCGCCAGCGCGGTCAGGACCGGACCCGTCGCGACGGTCGTGGGCGGCGCCTGGGTCGGGCCGGAGCTGCAGGCGGCCGCAAGCGCGACGCCCGCGAGGCTCACGAACCCACGCAGGGCGAGCCCCGGGCGACGCATCGTCACGCCTCGCTCATCACCGCGCGGATCTCGTCCGGCAGCCAGAACCAGCGGAGCGATTCGAAGTCCTGGCCGACCTCCGGCGGACCAGCCGGCGAGGGTGGACCGCCCAGCACCGCGACGGGATCGGCTAGGACCCGGGCGGCCTCCTCGAGATGGCCGGCCAGCGCCTCCTCGCCGGCACGGTGGCGGTGGGCGGGCCAGGTGGCGCCGGCAGAGCCGAAGTCGAGGTCGTGGAGCGAGAGCGGCGGCTCCGGCGACCCGGCGGCATGACGCCACAGCCCGGTCGCCGGCTCGAACCGGTACCACGGCAGCAGCTGCCAGCCGTCGCGGGCGACCATCGCCACGGCCTCGACCACGTATTGGAAGACCGCCTCGCTGATGAAGTAGTTGAAGTTCACCCGGACCCAGCCGGGCTTGATCCCCTCGCAACCACGCGAGATCTCGCGCTCGAAGGCATGCGACGTCTCGATGTCGATCCCGAGCAGGCGATGGCCGTACGGCCCGGCGCACGAGCAGCCGCCGCGCGACTGGATCCCGAAGAGGTCGTTGAGGACCGCCACGACGAAGTTGTGGTGGAGATAGCGATCGTCGTGGCGGATCGTGAACGACACGATCGAGAGACGCGGCAGCTCCGGGTTTCCGAGGATCCCGATCCCGGGCTCGCCCGACCAGGCTGCGATCGCTCGGCGGATGAAGTCCTCCTCCCGGCGGCGGATCGCCTCGACCCCGACCGCCTCCTTCAGGTGGAAAACGAGACCGGCTCGGATGGACTCCACGATCGCCGGCGTGCCACCCTCCTCGCGATGCTCCGGGTCGCTCAGGTAGACGTGTTCGAGCGGGTTGACGTAGGCGACCGTGCCGCCACCTGGCGAGTTCGGGACGCGGTTGCCGAACAGCTCGCGGCGGGCGACGAGGACCCCGGGGGTGCCCGGGCCGCCGATGAACTTGTGAGGGCTGACGACGATCGCGTCCTTGTAGTCGAGCGCCGCGTCGCCGTCGGCCGCGCCGCCCGATGGACCGGGCCGGTGGGGCTCCATCTCGATCTCGACGTAGGGCCCGGCCGCGGCGAAGTCCCAGAAGGAGAGGGCCCCGTGGCGATGGAGCAGGACCGAGATCGCCCGGGTGTCGGACAGGATCCCGGTGACGTTCGAGGCGGCCGAGAAGGAGCCGATCCGGAGGGGCCGGCCATCCGTCTCGTCGAGGGCCCGCTCCAGCCGCGCGAGATCGATCCGTCCGTCGGCGTCCTCGCCGATCGTGATCACGTCGGCGATCGACTCGCGCCAGGGCAGCTCGTTGCTGTGGTGCTCGTACGGGCCGATGAGGACGACCGGCCGCTCGCCGGCGGGGATGTGCGCGCGGAGCCCGTAGCGATCCTCGAGACCGGCCGGGATCCGCAGTTCGAGGACGCCGACGAGGAGGTTGATCGCGCCCGTCATCCCGGATCCGGTGAAGATCAGGGCGTGGTCGTCCGACGCGCCGACGGCCTCGCGGATGATTGCCCGCGCCTCCTCCCGGAAGCGGCTCGTCTGGAGACCGGTGCCGGACGACTCCGTGTGGGTGTTCGCGTAGAGCGGCAGGACCGCGTCGCGGATGTAGTCCTCGATGAACGTCAGCGCGCGCCCCGACGCCGTGTAGTCGGCGTAGGTGACGCGGCGGATCCCGAATGGCCCCGCGACCGCCTCGTCGTCACCGATGACCGACGCGCGGATCAGCTCGATCAGTCCGTCGCGGTCGGGTCCGGGGTCAGCCACCACGTCATGGTAGAGCCGACGGCTGGCCAATGGCCGCGGCCCGCTACCCTAGATCGATGCGGATCGCGACCTGGAACGTGAACTCGCTCAAGGCCCGGAGCGAGGCCGTCGAGCGCTGGCTCGAGCGCGCCCGGCCCGACGTGCTGCTCATGCAGGAGACCAAGCTCGCGGACCAGGACGTGCCGGAGTTGCCGTTCCGGATGGCCGGCTACGAGATCGCCCATCACGGCGAGGGTCGGTGGAACGGCGTCGCGATCGCGAGCAAGGTCGGCGCCACCGACGTCGTCTCGAACTTCGGCGACGGCCCGGTCCGCGACAGCTCCGCCGGTGCGTCCGTCGCGGTCGGCGAGGACGATTTCGACCCGTTCGACGAGGCGCGGATGGTGTCGGCGGTGTGCGGTGGGATCCGGTTCGTCAGCCTGTACGCACCGAACGGCCGGGTCGTCGGCAGCTCGTTCTACGAGGGCAAGCTCCGCTGGTTCGAACGGCTGCGCCGCTGGCTGGACGAGACGGCCACGCCGGACGAGCCGCTGGTCCTCGGTGGCGACCTGAACGCGACCCCGAGCGACGCCGACGTCTGGGACGCGGTGGCGGCCCACGGCGGGACGCACGTCTCCGAGCCCGAACGGGCGGCGCTCGCCAGCCTCCGAGACTGGGGCCTCGTCGACGCCTACCGGGCGGCGGCCGGCGACGCGCCGGGTCGCTTCTCGTGGTGGGACTACCGGGCCGGGATGTTCCACCGCAACGAGGGGATGCGGATCGACCTGCTGTATGTCACGAAAGTCGTCGCCGATCGGATCGTCTGGGCCGAGATCGACCGCGAGGCCCGCAAGGGCCCGCCGATCCCGTCCGATCATGCCCCGGTCGTCGTCGACCTCGACGAGCGCGGTCTCGCGTTCGAGGCCGGCTGGGAAGGCGCCCTGGCGCGGATCCAGGCCCGCACGAAGCCGCGGGCCGGCCGGGCTCGCTGAGTCGAGCCGGGATCAGCCGGCGTTGGCCATCTCTTCGGCGAGCAGGTCGGCGATCTCGCGGGCGTTCGTCGTCCCGTAGTTCGCGTAGCAGTTGTTGAACATCAGGTGGACCTCCTTCGCCTCGGCGGCCGCCTCGCGGATCTTCGGGACCCACTCCGTCAGCTCGTCGCGCGAGTAGAGGTAGCGGAACCGCTCGGCCGGCGTGATGTTCTTCGCCTCCCAGGTCGCCGCGTTCCGGCCGTGGAACCGGACCAGGGCAAGCTTCGACGAGGTCACCGCGACATCCGGCGGGACGGAGCTCTTGAAGCCCTGCGGCTCGTCGACCATCACGAACGGGATCGACCGCTCGGCGAGGAAGGCGAGCGTCCGATCGCGGTTCTTGTCGTTGAGCCAGGAGCCGTTCCGGAACTCGACGGCGCCCGTCCAGCCGTCGAGCCGCTCGACCGCGTCCTCGATCAGGGCCCGGTTCTCGTTCGATGGGAAGACCCACTTCGGATACTGGAGGAGGATCGACCCGAGCTGGCCGCGCTCCGCCAGCGGCACGAGGGCCGAGCGGAACATCCGCCAGACCTCGTCGTTGAGCTCGGCCGGCAGATCCTTGGCGTAGATCCGGGTCTTCTCCCGGAGCTCCGTCGGGAGCTCATCGCGGATGGACCTGGGCAGACGCTTCGTTTCCGTTCCCTGGCCCGTCATCAGGGCGTGGGCCTTGATGTCGAAGGTGAAGTCCGGCGGCGTCCGCTCGACCCAGAGCTGGGACGTCCGCTCCGCGGGCAGGGCGTAGTACGTGGCGTCGACCTCGACGACGGGGAACGTGGAAGCGTAGTAGGCGAGCCGTTGCTCCGCGCTGTCCGAGCCGGCCGGATAGAAGACTCCTGAGGCCGTCATCGTCGGGTCGGTCCAGGACGCGGTCCCGACCAGGACGCGGCCGCCGCCGGCGGTCTCGATCGGCTCGGCCGCGACCGTTTCGATCGTGGCCACCCGCGAAGCGGCGCCATCGGGACCCGGGTCGTGGTCCGCCTCGATCGTCGCCGTCGCGCCTCGCTTCACCATGAGGTCAGGGTAGCGCGGCTTCGTGTCGGAACCAGTCAACAACCATCATTCGTTCGTTGAATCCTCCGACTTCGCACGCCTCGCGGGGTTGCGCGGACCGGGACGTTGCGGCGCGCGTTCCCGAACCGTCGCCTAGGCTCCCCGCGATGATCGAGCGGCAGGACGGGACGCCGGAGATCCGCCTGACCGAGCTGACGAAGCACTTCCGCGATGTCCGGGCCGTCGACCAGGTCTCGATGGACATCCGGAGCGGCGAGTTCTTCTCGATGCTCGGGCCGTCCGGCTGCGGCAAGACGACCACGCTCCGGATGATCGGCGGCTTCGAGCTCCCGACGGCCGGCCGGATCGAGCTCCGCGGCCGTGACGTGACCACCGACCCACCGGACAAGCGGCCGGTCAACATGGTCTTCCAGAACTACGCCCTGTTCCCCCACCTCGACGTCGGCGCGAACGTCGCGTTCGGGCTTCGCCGGAAGGGCGTCGAGAAGAACGAGACCGCCCGCCGGGTCGGCGAGGCCCTCGAGCTCGTCCACCTGTCCGGCTACGACCGGCGCCGCCCCAACCAGCTGTCGGGCGGCCAGCAGCAGCGCGTCGCCCTCGCCCGGGCACTCGTGAACCGGCCGAACGTGCTTCTCCTCGACGAGCCGCTCGGCGCGCTCGACCTGAAGCTCCGCAAGCAGCTCCAGGTCGAGCTGAAGCGGGTCCAGACGGAGGTCGGGATCACGTTCGTGTACGTGACCCACGACCAGGAGGAGGCCCTCACGATGAGCGACCGGATCGCCGTGATGCACGCCGGTCGGGTGGAGCAGCTGGGGACGCCCGAGGACCTCTACGAGCGACCTCGGACCCGGTTCGTGGCGGACTTCATCGGAACGACGAACCTGCTCGCCGGCGTGGTCGAGTCGACCGACGGAGACTGCGCCGTCGTCCGGTTCGGGAGCGGCGAGCTCGGACCGACGGCGGCGGCGGGGCTGGCGATCGGACAGACCGTCGAGTTGAGCCTGCGGCCCGAGGCCGTGGTCGTGCTCCCGGGCGACGGCTCGGGTTCCGCCGCCCTGCCGCCCCTCCGCGCGACCGTCGAGCAGGTCGCCTACCTCGGCAACATCGTCCAGTACCTCGTCCGCACGGCGGGCGGTCTGTCGATCACCGCATTGGCGCCCAAGAGCGGGGCTCGGATCCCGGTCGGCGACGCCGTCGATGTCAGCTGGTCACCGGGTGATGCGCTCGTTCTCACCGAGCACGTCGACACGCACGAGGAGGTTCCGGCATGAACGAGCGCCACGACGGTTCGGGCATCGACCTCGACCGGGCACTGATCCAGGCGCTGGTCGACCGACGGCTGAGCCGCCGCCAGCTGCTCGAGGCGATCGCGACCGTCGGACCGGTAGCCGCGCTGGCGCCGATCCTGGCGGCCTGCGCCGGTGCGGCGACCGCGTCGCCGTCGCCGTCGACGGCCGTCCCGTCGACTGCGCCGAGCGTCGGCGCCGCGGCGAGCCCCAGTGCCAGCCCGGAGCCGACCCCGGTTCCGACACCGGAAGGCGAGCTCAACGTCTACAACTGGGACGCGTACATCGGCGAGAAGACCCAGGCCGAGTTCGAGGCCAAGTACAAGGTCAAGGTCCACTACACGAAGTTCCCGGACGCCGAGACGGCGCTGGCCAAGATCCGGAGCGACGGGAAGGGTGCCGGCTTCGACGTCTTCTATCCGACCTCGGTCGACGTCCCGGCGCTCGTCGCGGACAAGGTCATCCAGCCGCTGAACCTGGGCCTGATCCCGAACGCCACGAACCTCGGGGCACAGTGGCAGAACCCGGGCTACGACCCCGGCAACGTGAACTCGATGCCGTACATGTGGTGGACGACCGGGATCTGCTGGGATGGCGACAAGATCAAGGACGACCTGACGAGCTGGGAGTCGCTCTGGAATCCGGCCTACAAGGGCAAGATCCTCATGCTCGACGACATCCGCGAGGCGTTCGCCGTCGCCGCGTTCCGGCTGAAACTCGACCCGAACACGAAGAGCGAGGCCGACCTCGACAAGATGGTCGCCCTGCTGGAGGAGCAAAAGCCGCTGCTCCGCGATTACGACACCGACGACATCGGGTTCATGACGAGCAAGTCGGTGGTCATCGCCCACGCCTGGTCGGGTGACGTCTACCAGATGTACGACGACGTACCGAACGTGAAGTACGTCATCCCCGAGGAGGGCGCGGTCCGAGGATCGGACACGATGGTGGTCCCGTCCGGCGCCCCCCACCCGATCGCCGCCAACCTCTGGATCGACTTCAACCTCGACGCCAAGGTCAGCGCCGCGAACACGAACTTCATCGGCTACATGGGCCCGAATGCCGCGGCGATGGAGTTCATCAAGAAGGAGATCCTGGAGGACCCGACGGTGAACCCCGACATCGCCCTCCTCGACAAGCTCGTCGAGCTGCTCGATCTCGGGGCGGATCTCGACAAGTACACCCAGCGCTGGAACGCCCTGAAGGCCTGACGAGCGGACGGGCAGCGACGACCGCCGGACTCGACGATCGATGGCGTCGACGACCACGACCGCGCCCCGGCCGGTCGCCGGAGGTGAGCCGCTGCTCGTCGTTTCGCGTTCCTGGCGGAGCCGCGTCGCGGCGCGACTCGGAGCGGTCGTCCTCGTCGCCCCCGGCGTCCTGTGGCTGACCGCCTTCTTCCTCGTCCCGCTGGCGATCATCTTTGTCGTCAGCCTCGGGACGAAGGACGCCGCAGGTCACATCGTCCTGGATCACCTGGGCCTCCAGAACTACGCCCAGGCGACCCGCCCCGAGTACCTGCCCGCGTTCGCGAACTCGCTCCGCTACGCGCTGATCACGACGATCCTGTCGATCGCGATCGGCTACCCGATCGCGTACTGGATCTCGCGCTACGGCGGGCGCCACAAGATCCTGCTGCTCATCCTCGTGATGCTGCCGTTCTGGACGAGCTACCTGATCCGGACCTACGCCTGGATGATCATCCTTCGCGACAACGGGGTGCTCAACGGGATCCTCCAGGGGACTGGGCTGACCAGCGAGCCGCTGATCCTCCTGAACACCGACGTATCGGTGATCCTCGGGATGACCTACGGCTTCCTGCCATTCGCGATCCTGCCCCTGTTCGTCTCGATCGACCGGCTCGACGAGCACCTCGTCCAGGCGGCGCGCGATCTCTACGCCAGCGGCCGCGGCGCCTTCCTCCACGTGACCCTGCCGCTGACGATGCCGGGCGTGATCGCCGCCGCGCTCCTGACGTTCATCCCGGCGATCGGCGACTACGTCACGCCGGACCTCCTCGGCGGCGCCCAGACGACGACCGCGGCGAAGATCGTCCAGGTCCTCTTCACGAGCGGCCGCGACTGGCCGTACGGCTCAGCCCTCGGGTTCATCCTGATGATCGTGACGCTGGGCGGGACGCTGCTCGCCCTGCGCTTCCTCCGCCGCGAGCTGTTCGCGTGAGCGCGACGGGCGCCGCGGGCGCCGCGGCCGCAGCGGTCGGATTCGCCCGATGAAGTCCTCGAACCGCTGGCTGACTGCCTTCGCGGTCGCGATCTACGCCTTCCTCTTCGCCCCGATCGTCGTCCTGATCATCTTCAGCTTCAACAATTCGCGGCGGACGTTCGTCTGGCGCGGCTTCACCCTCGACTGGTATCCGCGGCTCTTCGAGAACGCGGATCTCCTCGACGCGCTGCGGATCACGATGGAGGTGGCGGCCGTGGCCGTGATCGCGTCGACGATCCTCGGCTCGCTCCTCGGCCTCGGCCTTGCCCGCCTCCGCTTCCGGGGCAGCGGCGCGACCGAGACGCTCCTGCTCCTGCCGATGGTCACCCCCGAGATCATCATGGGGATCAGCCTGCTGATCTTCTTCTTCCAGCTGTTCGGGGCGGTCGGCTCCGTCGGCCAGATCTCGATCGCCCACATCACGTTCTGCATCTCCTACGTGGCCGTCACCGTTCGGGCCCGGGCGTCGGGGATGGATCCGCGGCTCGAGGAGGCCGCCCGCGACCTCGGGGCGTCGGCGTGGGGTGCCTTCCGCCACGTGACGGTGCCGTTGATCCTGCCGGCGGTCCTCGCCGGGGCGATGCTCGCCTTCGCCCTGTCGTTCGACGACCTCGTCGTGACCGCGTTCAACTCGGGCGTCGGCTCGACGACCCTGCCGATCTACATCTACAGCTCGATCAAGTTCGGGGTGACGCCCCAGATCAACGCGATCTCGACGCTGATCGTGGCGGTCGTCTCGATCGCCCTCTTCATCGCCTGGCGACTCGGCGCGTTCCGCCAGGAGCAGACGTCGCTCGCGATCGAGGACGCGCCCGCCGCCTGAGGCCGCCCGCGGTGGCCCGTATCCCGGTCATACGACAGCCAGCACGTCCTTGTCCACGGTCGCCACGAGCGCGGCGACCCGCCAGGCCCCTACGTTAGCCCTTGGCGGCTAACGACCGGGCTCGGCTGACCTTTCGGGCCCGATCTGCGTTGCTAACGCCCTCCTGGCTGTCGTATGGGCATCCGCCGGCCGGCCCGCGTCTAGCCGAGCGGAACCTTCTTCCGCGGGTCGAGGAACGGCAGGGCCGCCGTCCGGCCGGCTGCCCGCGAGCCGTCCGGTCCGACGATCTCGAGCTCGGTGCCCGGGCCGGCCAGCTCGATCGGGACCCAGACGTAGCCGATGTTCTTCTCGAGCCGCGGCGACCAGATCAGGTCGGTCACGGTCCCGACCGGCCTGCCGTGGTGGAGGGCCGGCCGCTTCTCGGCGATCTCGAACGGGAGCGCGTCCCCGGCGACCTCGAGCCCGACCAGCTTGCGACGCACGCCACGGACCCGGATCTCCTCGAGCGCGGCCTTGCCGATGTAGTCGGCGGCCTGCGGCTCGACGAGCCGCTCCAGACCCGACACCTCGAACGGGTTGTTCTCGATCGTCATGTCGGAGCCGTAGTTGAAGATCCCGGCCTCGATCCGGCGCGCCTCGCACGGCGCGATCGGCCGGATCTTGTGGGGACGGCCGGCCTCGATGATCCGGTCCCACAGGTCGCCGCCCCGCGACGGGTCGCGGAGATAGACCTCGTAGCCGACCTCGCCCGTCCAGCCGGTCCGGCTGATCACGACGGGGATCCCATCGATCTCCGTCTGCGACGTCCAGTAGTAGCGCAGGTCGGCGACGGCGTCACCGAACAGCGTCCGGATCACGTCCTTCGACTTCGGACCCTGGACCTGGACCGGGTGGACCTCCGGCTCGCGAACCGTGACGTCGAGTCCGCTGTGGACCGCGACGCCGCGCGCCCACAGCCCCGCGTCCGAGTCCGCGAGGGCCAGCCACCAGCGGTTCTCCTCGAGCCGGAGGAGCACCGGGTCGTTGACGATGCCGCCATCCTCGGCGGTGATCAGGACGTACTTGCCCTGGCCGACGGCGCAATTCGTGAGGTCGCGGCAGGTCAGCGAGTTCGTGAACTCGGACGCGTCCGGCCCGGTGATCTCGACGATCCGCTCGACACCGACGTCCCACAGGGTCACGTCGTTCAGCAGCGCCCAGTACTCCTCGACCGGGTCCGCGTAGTAGCCCGGCAGGTACATGTGGTTGTAGATGTCATAGGCCGAGCAGCCGGCCGCAAGCGTCTTCTCGAAGAAGGGCGACCGCCGGTACCACGGCCCGAAGTACAGGGTCGATGACGTGGCGCCCTCGGCGATCTCGCTCGTGGCCGTGCTCATCCTCATTCCTCCCTGGTCCCGGCCGTCGCCTTGGCCGTTGCCTTGGCTCGCGTTCCGATCCTCGCGGTGGCGTGGCCGTTGGGCGCCCTGCCGTTCGTCGCCGCGGCGCCTGCGGGGGACAGGACGTCGCGCTGCTCGACCGTCCGCCGGCTGACGAAGCCCTCGCCGGCGTAGCGGTCCGCGACCATCTGGTCGAAGGCGTGGACCGACTCCTCGAGGTTCGAGTAGCGGCCGGACACCCACGATCGGGACGCCGTACCCCGCTGCTGGAGCTCGCACACGTGCCAGTCCTGGCTGTTCGTCAGGTCCCAGAAGGCGATCGCGTCGGATGGATCGAAATCGGGTCGGGCGATCGTCCCCTCGGGGAAAAGAAACTCGCACACGATCGTCGTCCGGGACGGTCCGTGGGGCGTCAGGCGGTGGACGAGCAGGTAATCCGGGTGGATCGAGAGGAACGTCGTCGGCCAGACGATGTAGTAGTCGATCCGGCGCTCGTCCTGGGCGTTGATCCCGGGCATCGACGGCCGGCCCCGCCGCGACCCCTGGCCGCCGTCGAGGGCCATCGTCTCGACGCCGGCGCGGAGCTCCATCCAGCCGCCCTGCCACGCCCCGTCCGGCTCGTATTCGGCACCGACGTCGTACGGCGTCAGCCGGTTCAGCTGGGGATGGAGGCCGGGGCAGTGATAGCACTCGGAGTAGTTCTCGGCAACGAACTTCCAGTTCGCGGCCACCTCGTAGGTGATCGAGTGGGCCAGGCGGAGCGCGCCGAAGTCGAACCGCTCGAACCGATCGACGAGATCGCCGAGCTGGTCGGCCAGCGGGGCCGCGTCGGGGTCGAGGTTCACGAAGACGAACCCCTGCCACGTCTCGAGGCGGATCGTGTTGAGGCCGTAGTCCTCGAGGCTGAACTCCTCGAGGTCTTCGGTGTGCTTGGCCCGGATGAGGTTCCCCTCGAGGTCGTAGATCCAGGCGTGGTACGGGCACTGGAACCGGACGGCCTTGCCGCACGGCTCCTCGACGACGGCAGTGCCCCGGTGCTGGCAGACGTTGTAGAAGGCGCGCAGCCGCTCGTCGCGACCACGCACGACGAGAAGCGGCTCACCGTCGAGCTCGGCGGTGAAGAACGTCCCGGCCTCGGGCGCCTCCGCCTCCCGGCCAACGCTCACCCAGTCGTGTCGCAGGAACCGCTCCCGCTCCCACTCATGGATCGCTGCGTCGTGGTAGGCGCGACCGGGCAGGAGCCGGGCGCCGCGATACGGGCGGCGGATCGAGGCGAGCTCTTCGGCGGTCAGGATTGTCGCGTCGGGCATCGTCGGATTGTCCGGCGGCGGGAATCCATTGCCCTTCTTGTCCCATCAGACGAACCGGTGTTCCGCATGGCGGGACAGAGACCGCTCGCCGGACCGAGTCGATCAGCCCAGCGAGACGACCTCCCGCCAGCGGGGCACCTTCGTCGTGAAGCCGAGCGCCCGGACCTTCGGCTCCATCGCGATCTGGGCCTCGGGGTCGCCGTGGACCAGGAAGACCGTCTTCGGCTTCGTCGGGCCGGACGCGAAGTGGCCCAGCCAGTCGAGGAGCTCCGACTCGTCGGCGTGGGCGGAAAACCCGCTGATCGAGCGGATCTGGCAACGGACCTGCCGCTCGACGCCGTCGAGGCGGACGGTCTTCGCTCCCGCCTGGAGGTGCGACCCGAGC
Source organism: Candidatus Limnocylindrales bacterium (assembly GCA_036276275.1). GTDB lineage: Bacteria > Chloroflexota > Limnocylindria > Limnocylindrales > CSP1-4 > CF-46. The sequence goes on along the minus strand of DASUPH010000480.1, from coordinate 5,685 downwards.
GTGCCCTCGCCCTGGTAGCCGACGAACAGGAGCGTCGCGGTCGGATCGTCGATCAGGAGGCGGAGGTGGCCGAGCACCCGGCCGCCCGTCAGCATCCCGTTCGAGGCGACGATCATGTACGGCCGCGGGGCGTGCTCGATCTTCTGCGAGTCGTGGACGTCGTTGGTCACGGTCTGGTTCGGGTAGTCGAGCGGCGAATCGCCGTGCTGGAGGAGCTTCCGCGTGTCCTCGTCGAAGTACTCGGCGTGACGGCGGTAGATGTCCGACGCCTTCGAGGCCATCGGCGAGTCGAGGTACAGCGGCAGCTCGGGGATCTTGCCCTGCTCCAGCAATCGATCGAGGGCGTAGACGATCTCCTGGGTCCGGCCGATCGCGAATGACGGGACGAGGAGGACGCCACCGGCGTCCGAGACCATCCGGACCGTCTCGGCCAGGATCCGGATCGCCTCATCCTCGGGCTCGTGCTCGCGGCCGCCGTAGGTCGACTCGATGAGCAGATAGTCGGCGCTGGTCAGGATCGTCGGGTCGCGGATGATCGGCGTGTTCGGCCGGCCGAGGTCGCCCGAGAAGACGATCGTCGTCTCGCGCTCCGGGCCGCCGGCCTCACCGCGACCAACCTCGATCCGAAGCCGGATGATCGCCGAGCCGAGGATGTGGCCGGCATCGAGGAACGTCGCATGGACGCCGGGTGCGACCTCGCGCTCCTCGTCGTAGTCGATCTCGTCGAACTGCTCGACGGCCCGGGCCGCGTCGCGGGCCGTGTAGAGCGGCTCGTCGAGATCGATCTGGACCGCCGCCGGCTGAGCTCGGAGATCGGCCTCCATGTCGTCGATCGGGTTCGCGACTCCCGGGCTGGAGCCTCGATCGGCGAGCGGCGGCGGCGTGTCCTCGACGTTCTCCCGGTCGGTCGGCGGCGCGATCCGGCCGGCGGCCAGGTCGACCGCCGCGTCGTAGGCCTCCCGCTCCTTGCGGTCGTCCTCGGCGACGCGATCCGGATGCTTCTTCTCCCAGCGCGCCTCGCGCTTGGCAAACTCGGCCTGGAGCTTGCCCGAATCGAGGAGGACCAGCTCGGCCAGCTCGCAGGTGCCGCGGGTGGCGATGATCCGGCCGCGGTAGCCCTCGTTCACGACATGCGGGATGAGCCCGCAGTGGTCGAGATGGGCGTGGGTCAGGAGCAGCACGTCGAGCGTGGCCGGGTCGTAGGCGAGCGGCACCCGGTTCCGGACGGCCTCGTTGGGACTGCCCTGGAACATCCCGCAGTCGATCAGGACGCGGGCTCGGCCGGTCTCCAGGAGGTACTGGGAGCCGGTGACGGTGGTGGCACCGCCGAGGAAGTGGAGGTCCATCCGCGGAGTGTGCCAGTCGGCGGTGATCGGGGCCGAACGACGGCCGCCCGGTCAGGTTGCAGCGGGCTCGCGGATCGCCCAGCTACCGGGCGTGCGACGGAATGGCCGCGGCCGAGCCTGCGTAGCCGCGACCGTCAGCCGAGCGCGCTCATCGCCAACGCGTCGATCGCGATCGCGGCGAAGAGAAGCGTCAGGTACGAAATCGAGTAGCGGTAGAGGCGGATCGCCCCGGCGGTCGACTCCTCCTCGGACGATCCGCGCCGCCAGAGCTGCCACGCCTGGCGCAGGAAGAGCGCTCCGAGGATGACGGCGGCGGCGAGGTAGATCGGGCCCATCCGGGCCACCGCGAAGAGGACGAGCGAGATCGCGACCATGAGGATCGTGTAGAGCCCGATCTGGCGCGTCGTCTCGGGCACGCCCTTCACGACCGGCAGCATCGGCACCCCGGCCGCGGCGTAGTCCTTCCGGATCCGGAGCGACAGCGCCCAGAAGTGGGGCGGCGTCCAGTAGAAGACGAGGGCGAACAGGACGAGCGCCGGGATCCCGACGCTGCCGGTGACCGCCGCCCAGCCGATGACCGGCGGCAGTGCCCCGGCTGCCCCGCCGATGACGATGTTCTGGGGCGTCGAACGCTTCAGCAGGATCGTGTAGACGAACACGTAGAAGGCGATCGCGAGCAGGCCGAGGAACGCCGCGAGGAGGTTGACGAAGAAGGCCAGCACGCCGAATGCGATCGCCCCCAGGACGATGCCGAAGACGACGGCCCGCTCCGGGTCGACCTCGTGGGCGGGGAGCGGCCGGCGCCTCGTCCGGGCCATCAGCTGGTCGATGTCGCGATCGAGATAGCAGTTGATCGCGTTCGCGCTGCCGGCCGCGAGCGTCCCGCCGACCAGCGTCCAGACAGTGAGCCAGGCCCAGTGGCCGAGCTGGATGCCCGGGACCTGGCGGGTCGCGAGGACCATCGCCGGGATCGTCGTGACGAGCAGCAGCTCGATGATGCGCGGCTTGGTCAGGGCGATGTAGGCGCGGACGCTGTCGCCCCGGGTCCGTCGGTCGGCGCCAGGGACAGCCTCATCCCCGATCCTGTCACGCGTGCCAGCCGCGTCCGGCGCGTCGACGTTCGCCGCCGTCCGGGCCTCGAGATACGCGACCGCGACCAGCGCCACCAGGAGCCCCCAGATCACGGCCCCGAGGGCGAGGTGGAGCGTCTGGGTCCAGCCGCTGAGACCGGTCAGGATCTGGAGGCCGCCGACTAGCGCCTGGACCGGGAAGAGGATCGCCGCGAGCGCGGCGAGACGGACGATCGGCCGGATCCGTGGCCGGATCCGCCAGGCGACGACGAAGACGGTCGCCACGATCAGCCCGACGACGATCGCCACCCAGCGGTGGAGGACGTGGGCCGCGTTGGCATCGGTGAGCGTCGGGAGCAGCGTCCCGTTCATGAACGGCCAGTCCGGGAAGACGTCCCATTGCGAGGTCGCGGTCACTTGCGACCCGAACAGGAGGAGCGCGAACACCGCGCCGGCGCCGAGCGCGGCGACCAGGGTGAAGCGCTGGCTGCCGCCGCCGGCGGGGAGCCGCGCCGGATAGAGCGATCGAGCCAGGATCCAGACGAGCAGCCCGACGAGCGCCATCGCCGAGGCCAGGTGCGCCGTCACCGACTCGCCTGAGTTGCCGAGACGAACGGTTTCCTTGCCGAGCCAAGCCTGGAACCCGACGAGGAGGACCGCGACGATCGATGCGGCGACGAGCACCCGTCGATCGCGATGGTCGATGATCGCGAGCGCGGCCAGCCCGAGGACCTCCAAGCCGACGACCACCGCGACGGTCCGGTGGATCCACTCGATCCAGACCTGACCGCCGTCGGACAGCGACGGCAGGAACTGCCCGGCGAAGCAACCGGGCCAGTTCGGACACGCGGTTCCGGACCCGGTCGCCCGGACGATGACCCCGATCGTGACCAGCACGATCGCGGTCACGACGGTCGCGGCGGCGAGCTTCTGGAAGCGGGTCACGTGCCTCCTCGGGGCGTGAGCAGGGATGCGGGCCGTGCCGACCCGACGGCGATCCGGCCGATAGTCTAGCGCCGCGGGGATGTTCGAGGCCCTCGGATCCCGACCGGTCCCCGGCAAATGCGGAGGAGAGCGTCGCCCCGTAGGCTACGTGCCGTGACCTCTCGTCTGCCCGTCGCGGCGATCGCCGCGGTGCTGGTTCTTGCAGCCGCCTGTGGCTCGAGCCCGACCCCGACACCATCCGGCTCGGGCGCCGTCTCCCCGAACCCGTCTGGCGGCAGCGCGGCGCCCGGCGTCCTGCCGACGATCGCCTCGAGCGAAATCGGGGTCGGCCTGAACCGGATCCTCGTCTCGTTCTACGACTCCACCGGAACGAAGCCCGCCGGCAGCCCGGATCGCAAGGTCTCGGTCGCCTTCCGGGGTCCGGGCGGGGCGGCGATCGCGGCCCAGCCGGCATCGTTCATCTGGGCGATCGAGGGGTTCAGCGGCGTGTACATCCTGCACGCGACGTTCCCATCGGCGGGCGCCTGGATCGCGGACTTCACGACGTCGGCGCCGGCCTCCGCGGAAACGACGATCCCGTTCAGCTTCGATGTCAAGGCCAGGACGGAGGTGCTGCGAGGCGGCGATCCCGCGCCGCCGGTCGCGACGCCCACGCTGGCGGGCGCCGGTGGCGACGTCGCGAAGGTGTCGACCGATACGAACCCGGTCAAGCGGTTCTACGAGACGTCCGAGGCCGATGCCCTGGCGGCGAAGAAGCCCTTCGTCCTGATCTTCGCGACCCCGAAGTTCTGCCGCACCGCGACGTGCGGCCCGACCCTCGACAAGCTCAAGCCGATCGCTGCCGCCCACCCCGAGATGACCTTCATCAACGTCGAGCCATACCTCCTCCACGACGATCAGGGCCAGCTGCAGCCGGTCCTCGACGGCGGCGGCAACTTCCAGGCGGTGCCGGCGACGGTCGCGTTCCATCTCCTGAGCGAGCCGTATGTCTTCGTCGTCGGCGCGGACGGCAAGATCAGCTCGTCGTTCGAGCTCGTCTTCTCGCCCGAGGAGATCGAGGCCGCGATCCGGGCCGTCGAATAGGCGGCCGGGCGCGTCGCGTCCATTCGCGGGCTCGGCGATCCGCCTAGGGGGCGTCCTCGAGGCGGACTGCGACATGTCCGCCGTCGCGATCGACATACGTCACCCGGATCGGGACGAGGCTCACCCGGTGTTCGGCGAGATGACCGGGCGGAAAGGCCGAGCCGTTCTCGAGGGTACCGACCCGGAAGTCGACAGTCCGGCCGTCGGCCGTCCGGATCGAGAAGCCCTGGACGGACGACAGTCCGGTGGACTGGACGAGAACGACGATCCCGGTCTCGACCCGCCGGCCGGGCCCGCCGACGACCATCGCCGCGACGACCGCGACGAGCAGCACGGCGATCGCCACGACGACCGCGACGACGAGACGCCGGGTGGCGCCGGTCAACGCGACGGGCGACGAGGGGGTCGGGGCATCGGTCACGCCCCGGTCCCGCTGCTCCCGGGCACGTGGAGCGGGGTGCCGTCGGCGCACCGCGGGCATGTCGCGGGGCCGGGCTCGAAGGTCGGCAGGTCGAGATGCCAGAGGGCTCGAAGGGGATAGACACGGCCGGTCGATGGCGACGTCAGAGTCCGGGTTCCGCCGCTCCGATCGACGAGCACGACGCACGCGACGATCTCGCCGCCCATCGCCTCGACCGCCGGCAGCATCGCAAGGAGCGAGCCACCCGTCGTCAGGATGTCGTCGACGAGGAGGACCCTCTCACCCGGCTCGATCCGGAAGCCGCGCCGGAACTCGCGCCGGGTGGCGCCGCCGGCGTCGCGAACCTCCTCGGCAAAGATCGCCCGGACGCCGAGCTGGCGACCGGTCTCGAAGGCGAGGATCAACCCGCCGGTCGTCGGTCCGGCGACGAGGTCCACAACGGCGCCACGGGCCGCGCCGCCGTCGGCCCGACTGCCACCGCGGTGCTCGGCCGCCCAGAAGCCGCACAGCTCGCTCGTCGCGGCCGGGTCGGAGAGGACCGCGAACTTCTCGACATAGGCGTCGCCATGACGTCGGCTCTTCAGCTGGAAATGGCCCGCGCGGAGGGCGCCGGACGAGCGGAAGAGCGCCTCGGTCCTGTGGGCGATCGCGGCTCGTGTCGCGATCTCGATGGCCGGCTTGATCGTGGTCATTCCGCCGAGTCTAGCCCGCACCAGGTACGGGAGCGCTGACGGTCAGGACATGCGACGGTGGAAACCAGTCCCGCGCTGTGGGTGGAGCTCCCGGAGGAAGATCCGAGGCGCGATCCAGAACAGCCCCG